>CALLST010000309.1:0-18285 GCA_938011875.1 uncultured Collinsella sp.
AACATGACGTCGTGATTAACGGTTGCTATGAGCTCAAAGGGCTTTCCCTCAAACCGGAGTTTTCGGAGATGAGCGAGATGTTGGGGTTGAATATCGAGACCGCCCTAGACCATCTGGCCAACGAAAGCTATCACGATGCTTTTGCCCAGGCTATTCGTGTTATCGACAGGTCAATGACTGCGCCTGCGGCGTAACAAAGATAGGAGAAATCAAATGTACAAGGTTAAGGTCACTGAGATCGGCTCGTTTGTTGAGGAGCTTCTCAACGAGAAGATGGTGGTCCTGTTTGGCCCGACCGCTCCTGCAGAGTTGCGCGACATCTGCGTCGTTCACGATGGAACTCCTACAGAGGATAACGTGCTTGCTGAGGGCGGCACCATTTCCATCGGCGATCAGGTCTACACGATTAAGGAGTTTGGTGAAGCTGCGAACGAGAACATGGGAGGGCTCGGTCATCTAACTATTGCGTTCGATGGCGAGCGAGAGCTGCTTCCTGGAACGGTTCTCGTGACACCAAGCGTGCTTCCCAAGCTGGAAACCGGCATCGAGATTAGCTTCAACGGCTAAATCGCTCGGTATGGCAGGCCATGTATTAGTCGGAAAGGACGTGTTCTCATGAAACGTTCCGATTTAAAACTGCCACTTTTCACAGTCAGTCCTAAGACCTATTTGCTTGCGGACGATTCAATTGCAGCGGCTCATCTTACGGATGAAATCGCAAAAGATCGAGATCATTCGATTTTTTGGACTGCTCCCGTTCCCGAGCTCTGCGCAGTTGCGAAGGATTTGAAATTTGCAATTCCCACAGCGCAGCATGCCGATCTTGTCGGTGACGGAAAAGGAATGGGACTGACACCTCTTGAGTCGCTTAAGAGCGCGGGAGTTCAAGCTGTCTTTCTAAATCACACGGCACACCCCCTGACCGTTGATAAGTTGGCGGCAACGATCGATCGCGCTCGTGAGCTTGAGATTCTAACCATTGTTGCAGCCGATAGCGTGACAGAGTCCAAAGCGGTTGCGGCGATGGACCCGGACGTGATTCTTTGCGAGCCGAGCAGCCTTGTGGGAACCGGCCATACAAGCGGCGATGATTACATCGCAGAGACCATCGCTGCCGTACGGTCCATCAATCCCGACATCGTTATCATGGAGGGAGCGGGAATCAGGTGCGGAGGCGACGTTCGTCGCCTGATTGGACTTGGCGCGCAAGGTACCGGCATTTCGAGTGCCCTGGCGATTACGGACGACAGGGCAGCGTTGCTTACGGAGCTGTTTGACGCGCTGGACTAAAACCGTTTACAAAAAGGCGAACCCACGGGTTCGCCTTTTTGCGTTTTGGAATTATGTTAGGCGCAATGCCGCCGCTCTCAAGAGTTTTAATGGCGACGCTGAAAAACGGTGCCAAGCTGGAACCTGCTGGATTTAAGCCATACGTTCGCATATTCTATTGCTGAGTCATTGTCCAAGTAGACTGTTTGAAGCTGCTGAAGAAGCGGGGACTGCGTAGAGAGACCGAGCGCATCCGCGCGTTGGGTATCCGCGAGCTTTGCCACAAAGGAGGTCTTTGAGTATTCGATCTGGTGGCCTGAGAGCCGCTCGATTATTGCAAAGAGACCTTCGTTAACAAAGTCGGCTGTTTCAATACCTGGGACAAGCGCCATATTGATGTTGTTTTCGATGAACATCACAGGTTCACCCTCAACGCTGCGCACTCGCTCGAGATGAAGGTAGTCAGAACCTTCGACAATACCGAGATGTCCGGAAATATCTTCGTCCGACTTACGAATTTCGCAATCGAGAATGCTTGTTTCGAAAGAAAGACCTTGTTCGATTAGAGATTCGGAGAAAGAGATAAGACCCTCTGTAAGGGGGAAAGAGATGTCTTTTGACTTAACGTAAGTTCCCTTTCCCTGAATTTGCTCAAGCAGGCCCTCATCAACAAGCTTGGAAATGGCCTTTTTGATGCTGCCGCGGCTGACGCCGAGCGTACTCATGAGCTCGACTTCCGACGGGATTTTGGATGCTTGCTCCCAAGCTCCCGAGGCGATGTTCTCGCGCAGATAGTCGACCACCTGCATATAGATGGGGGTGGGACAATCCTTTTTAATATGTGAATTGTTGCCGCGATTGGTCACAGTTTCTCCTGATTACTTTGAAGCAAAATTACCTTCATTTTACGTTGTTTTGCTTCGATTAACTTATCGAGATTGTGATTGCAAAGAATAAATCACGTATTTAGTGTAAGGCTCCTGCTGCTTTGGCTGCCTGTCTTGCGTTTGCCGTCTACTCTTCATCGACAATACGGGTATCTTGGAGAGATGACCCCATGTCACAGAAATGCGCCGTAGGAGGCAAGAATCAGCCTTCCGTGTGCGTCGGTGACAAACGATGCGGGTGTGGCCCCGGTTGAACCTACTCTCCGGCGGCCTGGTTGCGGCCGGTGGCGTAGTCGATCTGCACGTGCGGCTGCAGGTTGTAGCAATATACGTGGAAGCAGAGGGTCTTGCCGTGGTCCTCGACCGATTGCGCCTCAAGGCGCACGCCACGACAGACAAGTTCCTCTTCGTTGTACATGGGCGTGACGCGGTAGAGCACATGGTTGCCCGTGTCGCGGATGTAGTCGAGGATCTGCTCTTCAAACGGCAGCATGCCTGTCTCGTTGAGATAGCGCGTGCCGGTGAGGAGATTCTTGCGGTTGGCGTTTTCGCCGCAGAGCGACCAGGCGATGAGGTGGCAGCGGTTGTAGAGGCTCTGGCCCGGAATAAAGTCGTAGCGCTGCTGGCGCCATCCAGCGGGATGGATACGCGAGATATCGCCGCGCTCGCCTTGACCGAGTGATTCGGGACCCACGCAGGCGAGCGCTTTGCGGGTGCGGCCCAGGCTGTCAAGCTTGGAGAACTTCTTAAAGCAACCCTCTTCTGTAGCGCGCTCGTATTCATCGAGCGTGAATGATGGTGTGCCGAGCGGGTGCGTGCTGTCGGCGCGAAGGGCAACGTAGGGGTTGCCGGCGTAGTCGGGAATGCTGCTGAGATAAACACCGCGGGCGCGGTTGAGGTCGGGATTTTCGACCTCGTCGATGGGGATGGCGGCACTGTCCGCGGAAACGTCGTCATCGGTGTCGGTTGCGGCGGAATCGGAACCATCGTCAGGGTCCTGGCCGTTTTGAGGGTCCGGGGAGCTCGCCGTTCCCGATTCGAGCCGAGCGACCAGGCCCGCCTCGTCGTCGGTGCGGCTGGGACTCTCGTTTTGTTTTTCGGCCAGAGCCGCCGCCTGCTCATCGCTTTGCGGCGACAACAGCTTGGGCGCTCCGTCGAGCGATCCCGTAAACAGCGCAAACCCCAGCACCACGGCGGTGCCGATGGAAAGTACTTGCTTGTAGGCGGACTTGCGCGACATGGAGGCTCCTGGATGGACGGTTGGGAGTCTACCAGTCTAGCAGGAGCCAGCAGGGGCCGTTCTGTCGAACAAATACTTAAGATTTGGGACAAATGCTACGGATTCATTTGCCTCATATGGAGCTGCGGCGGTTGTGTATATGAAGCTATTCGGCGTTTCCCCAAATGATACCTGCCAAAACAAACCTGCCCCTTTTCGGTGGGTGATCGTGAGTTATTTCACCGCAGCTTAAGGTGCGGTTGGGATGTGCGCACTTTAAAGAGAGGAGCCCATGATTAGAGAGGTTGCGCTCGTCTCTCTAAATGTCTCTCTAAAGAGAAAGCCAGTTAAAGAGATAACCTTAGGCAATCTAGCAGTGAATTTGATGCATCTCTCTAAATTTCTCTTTAAAATAAGGTACCTATCTCTCTAAAGTTAGAGAGATATACTATACTTTAGAGAGATAAATCTATCGTTTTAGAGAGACGGAATGCCAATGCTGCTGGATGAACCTCTTGGCCTTATTGTTGAGCGCCTTCGCAGGCGGGGGACTGATGACGCATCGGTAGAAGTTAAAGCCTGCACGAATAAATTGAGCGCAGACGTATGGGAGACAGTGAGCGCTTTTGCGAACACTGCGGGTGGGCTCATTATTTTGGGCCTGAACGAGGCCGAAGGATTTGTTCCTTCGGCTAACTTTGCTATCGATAGGGTGCGCGATCAGTTTGTTTCGGGTATCGGAGACGGAGGCTCAGCGGCAGTGGTGGCCCATGCGCCGCGGTATGAGCTTGATCGAGGCGAGGTCGACGGGCTCCAGGTGCTTCTGGTGCGCATCTTTGAACTTGAGCTTAAAGCGAAGCCTTGCTATATCGGCGCGCGCGGCGTGCAGAACGGTAGCTACAAGCGCGTGGATGATAAAGATATCAAGATGTCACCCGCTGAGCTATATGAGCTGCAGAGTGCGTTGCTTCCGAGCGATGCAGACGGCACGGTGGTTTCGGAGGCAACGGTCGAGGATTTGGATCCAGATGTCGTGCGGTCTATTATCGCAAATCGCCGGCTGCAGACCCCGCGCGTTTTGCGCGGGGCCGATACGCTGGAAAAGCAGCTGGTCAGACTCAATATCACTACAAAGGATGGTGCGGTGAAGCTCGCAGGGCTTCTGTCGGCGGGAATTTACCCCCAGCAGTTCTATCCCAAACTCATGATTGATGTCGCCGTTCATTCCGATGTGGAAAAATCTGCACCCGGGCAACCCCGGTTTATTGACCGCCAGTTGTGCGATGGCCCGATTCCGGCTTGCATCGAAGATGCCCTTGTCGCGATTGGACGGAACTTGCGCAAAGCGGCGATAGTGCAAGGCGCTGGCAGAAGGGAGGATTGGGAAGTTCCCCAGGAGGTTTTGCGCGAGGCCTTGGCAAACGCCTGCATCCATCGAGAATATTCGCCCATGTTTGTGGGGCAGGCCGTGAGTGTCGATATCTATCCAGACAGAATAGAGATCAAAAACCCCGGTGGGCTTTGGGGCGGAAAGACGGTGGACAATCTTGCAGACGGGGAATCGCGCTGCCGAAACCCAAAGCTCATGAGCCTAATGGGGGCGACGCCGTTAGAGCATGCCGAGGGGCCCGTTGCAGAAAGCCAGGGGTCTGGTATCCCGGCTATGATTCGCGAGATGGAGTCTCGTTCGCTTGGAAGGCCGAAATTTATCGTTAAGGCCGATTCGTTTACGGTGCTGCTTTCCCGGCACGGGGCGGAGCTTGCTGAAAACCGCACGTGGATTCAGAGCCATGTGGGCACCGAGCTGACGGATCGCGAGGAAACATTGCTCATGTTTATGCGGGAGCATGGGTGCGTATGCGATGTTCAAAAAATACGAGAGGCCCTGAAGTGGGATTCGGATGACATTCGCCTGATCTGCGGGAATCTTGTCGATAAACATGTCCTGTCAAAATGTGGCAAAGACACGTTTGAGATTATCGATATGAGCAGAGAATCGTCAGCTTCGACAGCGGATAGGATCCTGGAGGCTCTCAGAGCCGAAGTGGATATGACGGCGCGAGAAATAGCGGTTGCATCGGGGGTCAAAATTTCGTCCGTCCGCTACCATCTGCCAAAAATGGCGGATAAAGGACTCATCGAAGTAATGGGTTCATCGACGAGCCGCAACCGCCGCTATCGGAAGAAGTAGATGCAGCCGAGTCGCCCCTCTTGTGTCTCTCGAAGTGAGATGGGTGCTAGGGGGGCGACTGCCTCGCGATATTTCCCCAGATAAAACCTGCCAAAATAAACCTGTCCCTTATTGGCGGGTCAGTTAACGCAGTGCAGGTTGAGCATATGCGAGCGAGCGGTCTCCGGGTGCGGTAAGGTGACGTGAAACAAGCGGGCGCTGACCTTTTGGTCGCGCCCGTGAAGTTGAACGTCAGATTGCCGTGTCCGGAGCCCGCGCAGCGCCGAGCAGTTACGCCGTTTGTAAAACGGCGTAACCTAAAGGTTCATGTTGCCGTGAATGTAGGGGGTGACCTCGGGGGAGATATGGTCGCAGCCCAGCTCGCGCAGCGCGGACTCGATAACGGCGGGCAGCGGGGTTTTGCCCTCGGCATCGACGGCGTTGCCACCGAGGGCAGCAATCTTGGCGACATCTGCGGGTGCGGCCTCGATATGCATGCAGCCGCCGATCAAGCGCGCGCGTACCTGTGCCAGATCAAGATTGTGCAGGTAATCCTCGCAGGCGCGGATTAAATCGACCTTCTCGCGCGTAAGCTCCTCGCCCGTGGGGACGCGGGTGGCAAGACATGCTCCCGCCGGCAGGTTCCAAACGGGATAGCCCCATGCGCGCAGCAGCTCGCGCTCTTCGTCCTTGGTAAAGCCGACCTCCATGAGAGGGGAGCGTACGCCGAGCTCTTCTGCCGCACGCATGCCGGGGCGGTAGTCACCGCGATCGCTTGCATTGCTGCCATCGATGACGGTGGGAAAGCCGAGCGACTTGGCGTGGTTGACGATGGCGGTAAAGCCGGCGTGCTTGCAGTGGTAGCAGCGATTAGCATCGTTGCAGGCTACTTGGGGGAGCTGCAGCTGATCCACCGAAAGATTGAGCACGGGGAGCTTAAAATGCGGCCCCTCATTGGCCTGTCCATCAACGGACTGCTCAAACGAAGTCTGTTCGGGCGTGCCGATGAGCGGCGTGGTGAGATGGATGAGGAGGGTATTGGTAGGCATGATGCGGGCGCACACGGCGGCCAAAAAGCTGCTGTCAACGCCGCCGGAAAACCCGATGGCCACGCGCCCGTATGCCAAAAGCAGCTGTTCGAGCGCCGATAGCTTGTCTTGAAGCTCCTCTGCGGGTGCCGTGGTGTCTAAAATCATGAAACGTTCCTTATCGTTGAGTACTCGATCGAAAACTATAATCCTAATGCGTTACTTGCCATAAGACTTCTATCTGTGTAACGAAAGTGCAATATGGTATATACGTTATATACAAGTTGCCAAATGCGGTAGAGTTGCGGCAATGCGACAGCGAGAGTCGATGGGGGACCGATATGATCAAGGCTGTTATTTTTGACATGGATGGAACGCTGGTCGATACCGAGCGTTTGGGGATTAAGGCCTGGAAGGCAGGCGCCGCTGAGCTGGGGCTCGCGATTGATGAAGCGCTGATCCATCAGTTTATCGGCCGCACGCTGCCCGATGTTATGGACATCCTTGATGAGCATTACGGCAGCCATGAAACCACCGAGGCGATCTATCGTCGCCACAAGGAGATTCGCGACGAGATGGTCAAGACCGAACTGGAACTTAAGGCCGGTGCCGCCGAGTGCCTAGACGAGCTGCTGGCTGCGGGCTATCACGTGGGTCTAGCGACGTCGTCGCGCCTCGTTACGGCCGAGCGCAACCTTAAGATGGTCGGTCTTTTTGGCAAGTTTGAAACGGTAACGTGTGGCGAGGACGTCGTGCACGGCAAGCCCGACCCCGAGATGTATCTGCTCGCCTGCGAGCGCGCGGGCTTTGCTCCCGAGGAATGTGCCGTGGTCGAGGATTCGCGCAACGGCTGCGTCTCGGGCATCACGGCCGGATGCCATGTCTTCGCCGTCCCCGATATCGTGCCGCTGCCGCAGGACGTGGTGGATGGCTGCGAGGCCGTGCTCGATACGCTGTTCGACCTGGCGGCGGCAATCAAGACTGTGCGCTAGAAAATTGCGGCGTTGAAACGAGCGATTGCTCACGTTTGCGCTTAAGCAAAAGGGGTCCGGCAATGGTCGGGCCCCTTTTGCTTAAGCGGCGACTTAGCATACTCGCGGGCGTGCTATAGATACGCACCGAGGTTGATGGCCGTGGCGTCGGTCTGGCTGCTTGCCTGGGTGCTGGCGCGTTCCAGTAGGAACGGACGTACCAGTTCTTGGCGGTTGATATCCTCGGCGGCGACTGCGGTGACGGTACGCGCTGCGGAGCCGACACGGATATGCTTGATCTTTGCCGGGGCCTTGTTCTCGATTTGCTCCATCAGCAGTTGGACACCCTTGCGGCCAATCTCGTAGCCCGGGGGCGCTACCGTAGTGAGCGGGACCGATCCGCTCCAAGCGAGCGGGTTGCCATCGCAGCCTGCTACGCGTACTTGCCCGGGGACAGAGATGCCCTTGTCGACCAGTGCCGAAACGACGCCCGAGGCCAACACATCGGTCAGGCCGACGACAAAATCGGGACGTTCGTCCGCGGGGCGCTCGGCGATTTGGGCACCGATGCCGTAGCCGTCGGCAGCGGTATTCCATTCGCCGGCGTCGATGACTTCGATCTTGATATCGGGGTGCAGGGCGAGCGCCTTATGAATGCCAAGGACGCGCAGGGTGAGTTGCATAAATGCTGCTCGGCCGACGACGACAATATGGTGCGCGCCGCGGGCGATGGCAAGTTCGGCAATGATGCGACCCTGGGCCTCATTGTCGGCCGCTACGTAGTAGCCGGGCTCGGAGCAATGGATGTCCAGATGGACGATCGGCACGGGCATCTTGGTCATGGCGGGGTGCCAGTCGGGGGATGCCATGGGCTGAACCATGACGCCGGACATCTGGGTGCCCATAAAGTAGCGCAGGTAATGATCCTCGAGAATATCGTCGTTATCGGCGTTGGCGATGAGCAAGTCGTAGCCGTGCTTGCGGGCCTCGTTGTGGGCGCCGCTGGCGATTTGGAGCGAAAAGCCGTGATCGAGACGGGGGAGCACCAGGCCAAAGGACTTGGTGGCGCCGCCCGCGAGCTGACGGGCGCTTTGGTTGGGCAGGTAGCCAAGGCGATTGATGGTCTCGTTGATGAGCTTGAGGGTCTCGGGGCGCAGCTTTTCGGGGTGGTTGAGCGCGTTGGAAACCGTGCCCAACGAAACCCCGGCCTCGCGCGCGACGTCGCTGATTTTTACCTTTGCCATAGCGGCCCCTTTGATGCGTTTCAAGTACAAGCCAGATTGTAGCATCCCAAACCTACCAAAAAGGGACAGGTTTATTTTGGCAGGTTTATCTGGGGAAACGCCGTTGCCAGCGCGACCACCACGAAGGGGGCAGGTACCTTTGTGGTGGTTTGGACCGGCTGGACGTGTGTGCATCGAGTGGTATCTAAGTTGAGATACCACCTCTGGTATATCAGCTTGCGTTTGCGTGAGTACAATACTCGAACGTTATGCGTCTCAGCGCCCCCTGTGCGTGGACGTTTTGCAGTCAAGCGGACGAAGGGATTTATCCTATGTGCGGAATTGTCGGCTACACCGGCTCTGATATTGCAAAGAACATCCTGGTCACGGGCCTCAAGCGTATGGAGTATCGCGGCTATGACTCCTCGGGCGTCGCGCTCGAGGTGGGCGAGGGCGCCGCGGCGCACCTCGATGTCATCCGCCGCGTGGGTAAGGTCGCGGGCTTGGAGAGCGAGCTTTCCAATATCGACAGCGACGCTACCTGCGGTATCGGCCACACCCGTTGGGCCACCCACGGCAAGCCCTCCGTCGTTAACGCTCACCCCCACACCAGCTGCGACGGTCGTATCGCCATCGTCCACAACGGCATCATCGAGAACTTCGCCGAGCTGCGCGAAGAGTTGGAGGGTCGCGGCCACCACTTTAAGAGCGAGACCGATACCGAGGTCTTCGCGCATCTGATCGAAGAGGCCTATGCCGAGACGCACGACCTGATGGCCTCCGTGCGCGAGGCTTGCACCCACGTGGTCGGTGCCTATGGTCTGGCCGCCGTGTGCGCTGACGAGCCCGGCGTGATCGCCGTGGCCCGCAAGGATTCCCCGATCGTAGTCGGTGTGGGCGAAACCGGCTCCTATGTTGCTTCCGATGTCATCGCGCTCATCGACGCCACCCGCGATGTCGTGGTGCTCGAGGACGGTCAGTTTGCCAAGCTCACGCCCGCAGGCGTCGAGTACACCGACGAGGCCGGCAACGTTATCGAGCCCAAGGTCACCCACATCGACTGGGACCTGGACATGGCAGAAAAGGGCGGTTATCCCGACTTTATGCTCAAGGAGATTCACGAGCAGCCGCGCGTTGTGCGCGACACGCTGGTTGGTCGTATGACGCCGGCCGGCGAGCTCGACATCGACGAGCTGGGCCTTTCGCTCGAGGAACTCAACGACATCGACCGCGTCTACGTGATCGCTTGCGGCACCAGCTATCACGCTGGCCTCATTGCCAAGAATCTCATTGAGGGCTGGGCTCGCATCCCCACCGAGGTGGAGGCGGCCAGCGAGTTCCGCTATCGCAACCCCATCATCACGCCGACGACGCTCGTCGTGGCCGTGTCCCAGTCGGGCGAGACGGCCGATACCCTTGCCGCCATTCGCGACGCGCGCATCAAGGGTGCCAAGGTCTTCGGCATCACCAACGTGGTGGGCAGCCCCGTGGCGCGTGAGAGCGACGGCGTCATCTACACCAAGGCCAACAAGGAGATCGCGGTCGCCTCGACCAAGAGCTTCATCGGCCAGGTCGTGAGCCTTACGCTTTTGGCCCTGCTGCTGGCGCAGGTCAAGTACCGCTTGACCACCAAGCAGACGCGCATGCTGTTCCGCGAGCTTTCCGATACGGCCGAGCAGATTCAGTGGATCCTGGATACGCAGACCGAGGCCGTGCACGAGGCCGCGCTTGTGTGCAAGGACGCGCAGTCCGCGCTGTTCGTGGGTCGCGGCATGGGCGCCGCCATTTCTTATGAGGGCGCGCTTAAACTCAAGGAGGTCAGCAACCTGCATGCCGAGGCATATGCCGCCGTCGAGATGAAGCACGGCCCCATCGCGCTGATCGAGCCGGGTTTCCCTGTCATCGCGGTTGCAACCAAGAGCGCAACGTACGATAAGACCGTGTCGAACCTCATGGAGTGCAAGGCGCGCGGCGCCAAGGTCATCGTCGTTGCTACCGAGGGCGACGAGGAAATCAACAAGATTGCCGACTGCATCATTCGCGTGCCGGCCGTCCGCGACGTGTTCAGCCCCATCACGGCGAGCGTCCCGCTGCAGCTGCTCGCCCGCGAGGTTGCCATCCTGCGCGGCTGCGACGTCGACCAGCCCCGCAACCTGGCAAAGAGCGTTACCGTGGAGTAGTTGGTTCCGCCATTCTGGCGACCAAGGCCCGGCTCCGTTGCAGCGGAGCCGGGCCTTGTTTCATTTGCCCAGATAAAACCTGCCAAAATGAACCTGTCCCTATTTGGCAGGTTAGCGGAGCTTGCTGGTCTCGAAGTACTCGGGGAACTGGTCCAGAACCTCGGTCTGGTTGCGGAACATCATATGCAGGTGCTTGCTGACCAAAAAGCTCGCTTCGATGGGGTCGCGACCGGCGATAGCGCGGCGAATCTGCTTGTGCTCGTTCACGATGTCCTGATTGTCGAGAACCTGCGTGGCGGCGCGCAGCCAGCGGAAGCGCTCCAGGTCGGCATTGGTCTCTTCGAGCCACGACCACACGGTGCTGCGACATGCGATGCTAAAAATCATGTGATGCATGAGGTTGTCGCTCAAAAAGAAGCCGATGCGATCCTCTTCGGCCATGGCCTTTTCCTGCAGCACGATGGCGCGGTCGAGCTGCTCGATGCCGGCCGACGTGGCGCGCGCACAGCACTCCACAATCACCTGCTTTTCCAGATGCTCGCGGATGTAACAGGCACTCTCGGCAAGGGTGAGGTTGATGGGCGAGACGTAGGTACCGCTCTGGGGCACGGTGCGCACCAGGCCTTCCTGCGCCAAACGAACCAAAGCCTCGCGCACAGGGGTGCGCCCCATATCTAGGTCGTCGCAAAGTTGCTTGACGCCCAGCTTTTCGCCCGGCTTGTAGTCCAGGTAGACGATTTTGCGTCGAATGGTGTGGTAGGACTGGTCCTGTAGGCTCGTTTCCTGCTCGCCGACGTGCATCGATTCTTCCATAGCGCCTCGCAACTGTTCTATCAAACTCATATGTCAGTTGTTAATTATGCCGCGAATCAGCTCTCCGCGGTGGGCAATTCGGCTGTTGCCTGAGAACTATTGCGGCATCTTAGTCTGTGTTTGCGCAAGGCTGTGCTCAATGTTGCCGTATCATAAGCCGTCGCAAACGTGAAATAGAAAGAAGGAATCCCATATGCAACTGGCAAATATCGTTCGCGAGCGCTGGAAAGGCGTCTTGTTCTGCCTGATCATTGCCATTCCCGCGACGTTGCTCGGCAAACAAATTGAGGTGGTCGGCGGTCCGGTATTTGCCATCCTCTTTGGCATGGTCCTGGCGCTCGTCTTTCCCAGGAAGCGTCGCGAACAGCTCGCCGCCGGCGTCACCTATACGTCCAAAAAAGTCTTGCAGTACGCGGTTATCCTGCTTGGCTTTGGCATGAACCTCTCCCAGATTCTGTCCAAGGGCGCCCAGTCGCTGCCGATTATCGTGGCGACGATCTCGACCTCGCTTGTCATCGCCTTTGTGCTCTGCCGCGTCATGAACGTACCGGGTAAGATCGCGACGCTTGTGGGTGTGGGTTCGTCGATTTGCGGCGGTTCGGCCATCGCTGCGACCGCGCCCGTCATCGATGCCGACGATCGCGAGATTGCCCAGGCCATTTCGGTCATCTTCCTGTTTAACGTTATCGCGGCGCTCGTGTTTCCGACGCTCGGCGGCATGCTCGGGCTGACCAACGAGGGCTTTGGCCTGTTTGCCGGCACCGCCATCAACGACACCTCGTCGGTAACGGCTGCGGCGAGCGCCTGGGACAGCATGCATCCCGGCGCCAATGTGCTCGAGAGCGCCACAGTGGTCAAGCTCACCAGGACGCTGGCCATTATTCCCATCACGCTGGTCCTCGCATGCTGGCAGATGCATCTGGCACGCAAGGCCGGCGGTGACGCCAAAAGCACGTTCTCGCTTAAACGTGCGTTTCCCATGTTTGTGCTGTTCTTTGTGCTGGCGAGCGTGATCACCACGGTGCTTCAGCTTCCCGCGTCCATCACGGCGCCCATCAAGGAGCTGTCGAAGTTCTTTATTGTGATGGCCATGGCGGCTATTGGTTTTAATACCGATATCGTCGAGCTGGTCAAAAAGGGCGGCAAGCCCATCGCGTTGGGCTTTTGCTGCTGGATTGGCATTGCGTGCATGAGTTTGGGAATGCAGCACGTGCTGGGAATCTGGTAGAGAAGTAGCTTATTCGCGTGCTGGCTGCCGGTGAGCGCAAGCCTTCGGTGGAGCGATAGGAGCTCTTGCGGGTATGGCTTGTCCGCAGGTTTATAAGTCCCGAAGAGCTCTTATCGCCCCGCCAGGATGGCGATGCGGGGCAACACCTATACTCGCAGGACGGCGCTTTCTGCCCTATAGTGTTTGGTGAGCAATATCGTTCAATTTTGAAACACTCGGTCGTGCGACCGTCGGCGGTTGCACGTCGCCGCGGACAGGGGCAAATCATGGATAGCAATGCTAAGCTGAACATCTTGACCGATGCCCTAGCTGCTGCCGGGGCCTCGGCATTGGCAATCGATGCGCGTGGGGACGTCGCGATCTCGACCATGAATGACGCGGCGCTTGAGCGGGATGTGGCGGCTTTTGTCGCTGAGCGTCTCGACCGTATAGGAGACGGCGCGCGTCTGGTTATGGGGCGTGAGGGTACGCGCCTGAGCCTGACCGTTCGCCCCACCGACAAAGAGGGCGGGAGGCTTTGGGTCGTTGTGGTCCGCGAGGTGCGCGGTGCCGCGGCGCATGCGGGCATCGAGTGGCTCAACGCCGACGAAGTTGAGGTCCGCTATGAATCGAGCGCGTACGGCATCGTTGAGGGGGCGGCCTCGGTGGCTGTACCGGTTACCGAGAGCTATGCGCGCGGCGTGCCCCTTATGCTCGAGGGCGAGCTGGGAGCGGGTCAGGTCGAGATTGCCAAGCGCCTCTATCTGGATGGCCCTTTTGTCGATCAGCCCTTTGTTTCCGTCGCGCTCGATGAACTCACCGATCGCGGTTGGCGCCATGTGCTCAAAAGCTCCGAATCGCCGCTGTTCCAAACGGGGCTGACCCTTTGCATTGAGGGCTGGAATGCGGTTGGCCCCCAGCGCCTCCGCGAGCTGGTCTCCACGATGACCGACACCGCGTTGGCGACGCGCTGCCATGTGGTGCTGACGGCGAATGACATGCCGGGCGGCGGCGAAAGTGATCAAGCCGCCTTTGTGACCGAGCGCTTCGCCTGTGCGGTGAGCGTCGCGCCGGCAATCGCCGAGCAGGGAGCCGCGTCGACGAAGGTCGCGCGCTATTTGGAATATCTCGCTGATGCATTTGGGACGGCAGCGCCCACGCTGTCTGCCGCGGCGACGAAGACGCTCGATGCTTACCGCTGGCCGCGCAACTATCTGCAGCTCCGCGAGGTCTCGGAACGACTATATATATTGGTGGGGACGGGCACGGTGGACCGCGCTGTGGCGGAGGAAGTGTTCGCCCAAGAGGACGTGATTAAGACCGCAACCTTTGGCGCCCCGACGCTTGAAAGTGACCTGTATATCCTGCGACCGCTGGCCGATACCGAGCGAGATATCGCGCATCTGGTTGTAGACCATCTCCACGGCAACCGAACCCGTGCGGCGGAGGTGCTGGGCATAAGCCGTACAACGCTGTGGCGCTTGCTGAAGGACGATGACCGTTGAGCGAGGCGCCCGTGACCGCACGCGACGCGTGTGCTACAGTCCAAAGCGTTATTGTTTCGATTTGGTTACGGCGTGCGAGGGCATATGGCTGAGACTTCAAAACCGAGCCGCAGAAGGCGGAGTGCCGCGCCGGTCAACCGACGCACAACATCGGTGACGTGGGGCAAACACGCCTCGGGGTTTGATGGCTCGTTCAAGCGCACTAAATACGGCTATCCTTCGGCAAGCGCCCGCTTGGCAATGCAGGCAGAGTCCTCGCTGTGGGGCCGCAAACGCGTGGTGGGCTCAAAGCTCAAGCACGACGGAACGCTCGGCTACATCAGCCGCGGGGCGGCTCGCCGCAGCGGGCTCAATCCCGCCGGCTGGCATCGCTACGTGCCGATCGTGGCCGCCGTTGCAGTGATCGTCATCGCGCTCGCTGCGCTCGGATATGCCGGCGGTGGCGCCAACTTGGACGCAATGTTTAAATCGCCCGAGCTCGCGCATGTAGGTACAGAAGTTGTCGAGGGCGCTCAGGCCCAGACGAGCGTCGCGCCCCAGCGCGGTATCGTTGCGGCGGCCTCCACCATCGCCGATGTGCAAAAGGACGAAGACAAGCAAGGCGACGACGTCGATGCGAATCAGACGAGCGAAACGGCAATAACTCCATCGGCGGGATAAGTTGCGAGTGGGGCAGCTAATTTGGGACGGGGCTTTTTTAGCTGCCCAAGACAGTGGCTCATTCGATGTCAGTCGCCAAAAGCGAGCGAGCCGCATTTGCGCCAAGGTGACGTGAAATGAGAGGGCGCTGACCTTCTGGTCGCGCCCTCGAAATTGAACGTCAGATTGGCGTGAATGCGGCCCGCGCAGCGTCAACGAGCCCGCCGTTCGGTAGAATGGCGGAACTAATTACCTTACGTAGACCACGTTGTCGCGGCGGGGTTTGGGCTCGGGCAGCGTGTCCTCGGCATAGCCCAGAATGCAGTGACCGACACCGCGCAGGCTGCCGTCGGCGGGTAGACCCCAACTGGCCAGTAGCTCCAGGCCCTCGGGCGAATCGAAAACCTCGTGGGCGCGATGAATCCAGCACGAATCAACGCCCAGCGCATAGGCAGCGTTGAGCAGGTTGCCCATGGCGAGCGAGCCGTCTTCCAGATGTGTGGGCACGCTGCGGTCAACCAGCACCACCACAACGGTCTTGGCGCCATAGAAGGGGTCGCTGTTGCTGCCCATGACTTGCGCGTTGAGCTGCGAGAGACGCTCGACGGTCGCGGGGTCGGTGACGGCGACAAACGTCACCGGCTGGCGGCCCATGCCGCTCGGTGCATATTGGCCGGCTTCGATAATACGTGCAAGCTTTTCGGCCTCGACGGGACGATCGCTGTAGTTGCGGCAGCTGCGGCGGTGAATGAGTGCTTCGATAGTCTCCATGGTGTCTCCTTGCGGTGGCGTTGCAGATGCCCCGTTCATACCCGTCGGGCTCAAACGATAGACGGTCAATTGCCCGGCCAAAAGGATAGATTCCAATTGGGAAAGTAGGTTTGCATAAAAGTACCTTCAGAATGTGACAAACAAATGGGATGGTTAAACGTTTTATCCCGTCTACCCTGCGGTTTTTTACCACTTGCCTAAATGACGAACGCATAACCTCTGATAAGGGTTTTATTAAAGGAGTACCAACGTTTATCAATGCGCCGTGGTGGCGCCGGGCCAGGAGGTAACATCATGTTCCAGGCTGGAGATGTCGTCGAGACCGATTTCGAAGGATTTCTGAAGCTGCTGCGTTCCAAGACGCGCGCTTTCGTGTCGATCAACGATCACGAGTACTACATCACGCACACCGATGGCTATTGGCGTGTTCAGGATTGCGAGGCCCTCAACGACAAGGGCCACTTTACTGACTGTTCTGAGTTGGTCAACACGGTCTGCGAGGTCGTCGAGCTGCCGTGGATTGCCGGCAAGAGCCTGCATGACAGCTTCTCGGGCGCTACGGTCTATGAGGCCGTCGCCGCTTAACAGGCAATAAAACCCGATTTTCACGTGACCGCTGGCGCCGCCCCCGCGCCGGCGGTCTTTTTCTGCCGATAGGCCATAAAAATGCACGCATTTGCGGAGAGCCTGTTGACGATAGTCAAAACTCGGACTAATCTAGAGACACATAATTGGTCAAAAATCGGACAATTAAATGGTGGGATAGATGAATAGTGCGGTTACGCTGGTCGACTTCGATCGGTTGCTCAATGGACTCGACCATATCTATTCGGAGTTCTCGCGCGCCTGCGGCCTTTCGGACTGCGCCTACTGGATGCTCGTCGACACGAGTGCAGCGGGCGGAAGCGTTGCCGTGAGTCGGCTGACGAGTGAATGGTTCTACAGCAAACAGACCATCAATTCGGCGATTAAAACGCTTAGGGCGCGAGGGCTTGCGACGTTGGAGTTTGCCGAGGGCAGTCGTAAAAACAAGGTTGTACGACTGACCGAAGAAGGCGTGCGGTTTGCCAAGCGCTACGCGTTGCCGGCGCAAAAAGCCGAGCAACAGGCATTCGAGGCGCTCGAGCCGTGGGAACAGTGCGAGATCATGCGCTTGGTCGGTAAGTTCTCCCATGTTCTTAACGAAGAGTGCGAGGCATTTAAACGGCAAGTGGCCGCCGAGAACGAGACTGACGATAAGGGCGAGGGGGACGCATGCGACTCTTAATGAGGTTTATGAGGCCGTACCGCGGTCTGATTGCGGTGACGCTGTTTGCGGTGCTGATAGATAACGTCGGTACGCTGTTGGTTCCCACGATGCTGGCGAACATGGTCAACACCGGTATTACCACGGGTGATGTCGACTATATATTACGCAACGGCCTGTACATGCTTATCGCGACCGGCATGGCCAGCGGCGGCACGGTGCTGGGCTGCTATCTTTCGGCGCGCCTGGCCGCCAACGTGGCCTGCGATATCCGCAATGCCGTGTACGACAAGTCGCTCGAGCTGTCCGCCAGCGACTTTGAGCGCTTTGGCACGGGTTCGATGATCACGCGCTCGCTCAACGACATCAACGTGATTCAGCAAGCTGTCCTTCAGACGATTCAGCTGGTGCTGCCGGTGCCGTTCTTGGCCGTGGCAGGCATCATTTTTGCTTGGTTCATCGATCCCGCCATGGGCACGCTGCTGGGCGTGGTGGTTGCGATCGTGCTGGTGGCGGCGGTCTTTACCGTTGCCAACGCCGCGCCGATCTTTATGCGCCTGCAGAGCTTTATCGACCGCATGAACGTGGTGCTGCGCGAGAACATCGTGGGCGTGCGCGTCATCCGCGCATTTAACAAGGAGCGCCACGAGGAGCAGCGCCTGGACGAGGTGTTTAGCGATTACGCGGCCAATGCCATCAAGGTCAACCACCTGTTTGTGGGTCTCGACAGCTCCAGCTTCTTTTTGATGAACATCGCCGAGGTGGCGGTGCTGTGGGTGGGCGGCAACCGCGTGGGCGTCCACGCCATGCAAATCGGTAGCATCTCGGCCGTGCTGGAGTACGCGATCCTGATCCTGTTCTTTGTGATGACGGCGCAGATGGTGATTCTGACGCTCCCACGCGCCGCCGCATGCCTGAACCGTGCGCAGCAGGTGTTGGAGATTGAGCCGAGCATCGTGGACGGCAAGCGCACGCTGGACACGTGCGCGGCGGAGTCTGTTGACGGTGCCGACGCGGTGGCCGTGTTCGACCACATGTCGTTCCGTTTTGACGATGCCGACGAGGATACCCTGTGCGACCTGAGCTTTGCCTGTCGCCGTAGCCAGACCACGGCGATTGTAGGCTCGACGGGTTCGGGCAAGTCGACGGTGGCCAAG
>CALLST010000310.1:0-4686 GCA_938011875.1 uncultured Collinsella sp.
TGAGTTTTTTAAATTCTTCGGAGGTTATTATGAGTTCCGACAATCGCACTCCCCGGCTTCATTCCTTCCGCATCGCATGTGCGATAGCCTCTGCGACCCTTTGCGCCACCGCCATCGCACAAGTGGCGTTCTCCTTAAAGCCAGCAATCGAAGTGCTCGACAACCCTGTAATTGCAGACTCCCCCGCGTATCCAGCCCTTGCGATCTCGACATTGGTCCCTGCCGTCATCGGTATCGCTACGACCATCCTCAGCGCCGTTCTCGTGTGGACGATCAAGAGCGGAGACCCCTTCAAGAAAGGGTCTGCGACATGCTTGAAGGTGCTCGGCATTCTCTTCGTTGTTCAAGCTGCCACCAGCCTCTACGCCGGCTCACTCAAAACCTCCGTTTCGATGTTTGGCGGCGAGGGGGCCGTCGGCGCCCAAGAGATCGCTTCATCATTCGATTGGACCTCTCTGGTTCTCGGCATCGTCCTGTTCATGCTTTCCCAGCTCTTCTTGTACGCCCGAGAGCTGTACCTCGACTCCGACGAGATTGCGTAAGGAAACGCCATGCCCGTAATTGTTCGCCTCGACAAGATCATGGCCGAGCGAAAGATTTCCTCGAACGAACTTGCCGAAAGGATTGGAACCACGCCCGTGAACCTGTCCCGTATTAAAAAAGGGCATATTCGCGGCATTCGCTTCAACACACTCGAGCAGCTATGCCTCGCCCTTCGTTGCCAACCCGGAGACCTTCTCGAAGTCATGAGCGAAGAGGATGCCCGAAAGGAGTTCGGACTCGATTGGTCCGCCGAGGATTAGAGGGCGGTCGTACTCGCCCTGCACACGGGGATGCGAATCGGCGAGGTCTGCGGCCTTCGGTGGTGCGATGTGGATTTCGAGACGGGCCTGATCTCAATCAGACACTCGGTGGCGTACGCGAAGGGAATGGGTTCGTTCATCAAGGACACCAAGACCCATGACGCCAGGGGTATCCCCATCGACCCGGGCGGCCTACTCCCCTTCCTGAAGGAGACCCACGAGATCGACTGCGGAAAGCTGCGCTTGCGCGGCCTTACCGGGGCGGTCGAGATCGGGGACTGCTACATCCTGTCGGAGCCGGGCGCGACCTTCGCGACGACAAGCTATATCCGCAGGGCGTTCAAGACGTTCTCGGAGACCAACGGCCTCATGGGCACCAACGACGAGCTGATCACGTTCCACGGCCTTCGCCACACGTTCGCAACGCAGTGGATCCGCCAAGGCGGCGATATCAAGGCGCTCCAATCGATCCTCGGCCACAAGGACGCCATGGCGACGCTCAACGTCTACGCCGACATCGAGCCCATCTCCAAAATCCATAACATGCTGCGCGCCACGCCGTGCCTTTGGCGCGGGCACCTCGGGCCGAGGGTCGATCCGGGTCCCATGTTCCAACAGAGGATCCAGGAGTCCATCGAGACGCTCCAGGCGTTCGGCTACGGCATCACCGAGCCGGACGACCGAAATATCGCCATACGCGACGTGAAGATGAACAGTTGGCTCTAGCTCACCGAGTACGCGGCAGTGCTGGGCCCATCCCAACTGAGGTCACGGTGGTCCGATAGGGGCGCCGCCCGCGGCATGCGCCGCGGAGCGGTATCCCCTACCGAAGGGCGGGGATGCCCTCCGCTTCCAGTTCGGAATCAGCCGTCGGAGGCGTTCGGCTGACTGCGGGAACGGCCTGTCCGCTCAATGTGTTCGGCTGAGATCGGAAATCAACCCAACACGAGCCGGACACGCGCCAGACGGCTCTTCCCCGTACGGCCTTCCCCCTTACGCTCATGTTGCAGGCATGTAACGCCGCAGCGAGCGCGCCTTTTTTGCGCCAGACAGGTACAATGATGAACACTGTACCGTAGCGGAGCGCCCCGCGCGCACCGCAACCACGCGAAAGGGTTTCCCATGGCCGAGATCTCGTCCTCCCGCATCGTCATCACCGTCCTTGGCAAGAACCGCCCCGGCATCGTCGCCGGCGTCACCCGCGTTCTGGGCGAGGCCAACGTCGACATCCGCGACATCACGCAGTCCATTATCGAGGACATCTTCACCATGACCATGCTGGCCGATACCGCCGAGTCCAAGCTCGACTTCGCCGAGCTGCAGAAGGCGCTGGCCGAGGCCGGCGAGCTTTCGGGCGTCAACGTGTCCATCCAGCGCGAGGACGTCTTTAACTTTATGTACCGCCTGTAGCGAACAAGCCGCTCGGGGCAGCTTGACGTCATATCGTCCAAGCGCGCGGCCCCAAAGCGGACCGGAGAGGAGCGCGCATGGCCTACGACGCCAAGAAAATCTACTACCGCTTCGACGATCACCTGAGCCGCCTGGTTCTGGATTACGAGGCGAGCCGTCAGATTTCGCCCGAAAGCGAAAACCTCTACCACGGCCTGCCGACCGCCCCGTACGACGAGGACCTGTTCGTAGAGCACAACGTCAAGCGCGGCCTGCGCAATGCCGACGGCTCGGGCGTGGTCGCGGGCCTCACTCGTATCTCGGATGTGCACGGCTACAACAAGGTCGACGGAAAGGTCGTGCCCGATCAGGGCAAGCTCACGCTTCGTGGCTACAGCATCGAGGATCTGGTCAACAACGCCCAGGCCGAGAACCGCTACGGCTACGAAGAGGTCGCCTATCTGCTCATCACGGGCTCGCTGCCCACCAAAGAGGAACTCGACGGTTTTTGCGGACGCCTGGGTGCTTTTAGGCACCTGAGCGACGAATACGTCCGTGAGTTCCCCATGACCACGGTGTCGTCGAGCATCATGAATGTGCTTCAGCGCGCCGTGCTGCTGCTCTACGCCTTCGACGCCGAGCCCGACGCCATTACACCCGAACACGAAATCGACGTCGCCATCTCCATGCTCGCCCGTCTCCCCCGCATCGCCGCCTTCGCGCATATGGCCTCGGTCGCCAAGCGCCGCGGCTCCGAGGTTCATGTGCCGCACCCCACACCCGGCCTCTCCACCGCTGAGACCATCCTACAGGTGTTGCGCGGCGGCATGGCATTCACCCGCGACGAGGCCATGCTGCTCGACGTGATGCTTATGCTGCATGCCGAGCACGGCGGCGGCAATAACTCCACGTTCGCCTGCCGCGTGCTGTCCTCCTCGGCCACCGACCCGTATTCCGCCTACGCCGCAGCTATCGGCTCGCTCAAGGGCCCGCGCCACGGCGGCGCCAACGCCAAGGTCGTGTCCATGCACGAGGACATCCGTGCGCATGTCTCCAATTGGGAGGACGAGGACGAGGTCGCAGCCTACCTGAGCAAGATCCTCGACAAGCAGGCCTTCGACGGCACGGGTCTCATCTACGGCATGGGCCACGCCGTCTATACGCTCAGCGACCCGCGCGCCGAGGTCTGCCGCCGTTACGCGCGCTCACTGGCAGCCAAGAAGGACTTGGGCGACGAGTTCGCACTCATCGAGCGCATCGAGCGCCTGGCACCGCAGGTGATGCGCGATCACGGCATGACCAAGCCCATCTGTGCCAACATCGACCTGTACACGGGCTTTATCTACAAGATGCTCGGCGTACCCGAGACGCTTTTTACGCCGCTATTCGCCGTCGCCCGCATGGCCGGCTGGTCGGCACACCGCATGGAAGAGCTCTTCTGCGCGCATCGCATCATCCGCCCGGCATACCGTCCGGTAATCGAGCCGCTGGAGTACAAGCCGCTCGCCGACCGCTAGGACGCGGACCGTTATAGAACCCGAGCGTGGCCAGGGCATCATCGCCCTCGGCCACGCTTTTTATGCCAGCAGAAAGGGCTGCATCAAATGATTGTGTTTTCCGATATGGATGGAACGCTGTTGACGAGTGACAAGCAGATGAGCGACGCCACCTGGGCGATGCTCGACGAGCTCGCACGTCGCGGCATTGAGTTTGTACCGTGCACGGGACGTCCGCTGTCGGGCATCTTTGAGCCCATCCTCGCCCATACCACCGTGCACTATGCCGTTTGCGCCAATGGCGCCAGCGTCTGGCAGCTCGACGACGATGTGCCCACCGACGCCTCGCGCGCCACGTGCATCTTGAGCCGTCCGCTCGATTGCGGCATTGCCCATCGCATCCATCGCATCGCCGCCGGCCACGATGTGACCTTCGATATCTTCGCGGATGGACAGTGCTTCCTCCCCCGCTCGCTTTACGGGCGCCTGGATGAGTTCTGCGGCGGTGACCCCCACATCGCGGCTTCGCTCAAGCGCACACGAACACCGATCGACATGGATATCGACAGCAAGATCGACGAGGTCGAGACGCTCGAACGCATCGCCATGTACTGGCACGACCCGGCCGATCGCGACGCCATCGCGGCGGAGCTCGACACGCTCGGAGGCATTGAGGTCACACGTTCGTACGCCATGAATATCGAGGTCATGGGCGGGGGCGCCACCAAGGGAACGGCCCTCACGTGGCTATGCGAGCACTTGGGCGAGCGTCTCGCCGACGCCTGGGCGTTCGGCGACAACATCAACGACATCCCCATGCTGCAGGCAGCGGGCCATGGCATGGCCATGATCAACGCCGAGACCGAAGACCGCGAGGCCGCCGACGCCATCACCGAATACGACAACGACCACGACGGCGTCGCCCGCACCATCATGGCCGCCCTCGCCTAGCAGCAGCAACCCGGCAGGGTAGCTAATTTGGGGACACTCTTCGCGGG
>CALLST010000311.1:0-6203 GCA_938011875.1 uncultured Collinsella sp.
CCGACCATGGGGTCGAAGCCAGCGGCCATCATGGTAGCGGCGAGCAGGGCGTAGAAGGGAACGGTCTCCTCGCACATACCATAGGTGGTACCACCGAGGGAGAAGATGAGCATCAGCACGGGAATGAGCATAATCTCGTTGCCCTTAAGCTTCTGCACCAGAACGGCGATGCCGTTGTCCAGGGCGCCGGTCTCGGTCATCATACCGAGGAAGCCGCCCAGGATCATAACGAAGAGGCAGACGGGCAGAGCGTCAGCGAAGCCCTTAATCGGGGCGGTGCAGAAATCGCTCAGACGGGCGGCAGTAACCGCGCCGCCGGACGTGCCGGAGACGATAACGGTAATCACTGCGACAATTGCCAGCAGAGCAAGAAGAATGGTGAACGATGAAGGCATACCGCGCTTTTTCTTAGCGGTCTCAGTCATAGTTCTCATCCCCCCTTCATAAATCATTTACTGATCTCGCCAGAAGCGGCTCTTCCGTGCCGTGCCTGCCGCTTGATGCGAGATTATTACCAGATAAAACCGCTCGGGGTGTGCAGCAATACACCCCGAGCGAGATGCTAGATGCTCTTACTTGAGCGTGGCGTACATGACAGCCTTGATGGTGTGCATGCGGTTCTCGGCCTCGTCGAAGACCTTGGAAGCGGGGCTCTCGAAGACCTCGTCGGTGACCTCCTGCTCGGTGATGCCGAACTGCTCGCACTTCTCGGCGCCAATGGTGGTGTTGGTGTCGTGGAAGCTGGGCAGGCAGTGCAGGAAGATAGCACCCGGGTTGGCCATAGCCATGACCTCGGAGGTGACACGATACGGGGTGAGCTGAGCGATGCGCTCGGCCCAGACCTCGTCGGGCTCGCCCATGGAGACCCACACGTCGGTGTAGATAACGTCGGCACCGGTGACGCCGTCCTTGACGTCGGTGGTCAGCTTGATGGTGCAGCCGTTGGCCTCGGCGATGGGCTTGCAGGCCTCGATGACGTCGTCAGCGGGCATGCACTCCTCGGGGCCGCAGGCCACGAAGTTCATGCCGAGCTTGGAGCAGACGACCATGAGGGAGCGAGCGACGTTGTTCTTGCAGTCGCCCATGAAGACGAGGGTCTTGCCCTTGATGTCGTAGTTGAAGTTCTCCTGGACGGTCAGGATGTCGGCGAGCATCTGGGTGGGGTGCCACTCGGTGGTCAGGCCGTTCCACACGGGCACGCCGGACTTAGCAGCGAGCTCCTCGACGTCGTCCTGGGCAAAGCCACGGAACTCGATGCCGTCATACATGCGGCCGAGAACGCGGGCGGTGTCCTCGATGGACTCCTTCTTGCCCATCTGCGACGAACCCGGATCGAGGTAGGTGACGCCCATGCCCAGATCCATGCCGCCGACCTCGAAGGCGCAGCGGGTACGAGTGGAGGTCTTCTGGAAGAGCAGAACGATGTTCTTGCCCTCGAGATAGCGGTGCGGAACGCCAGCGCGCTTCATGTCCTTGAAGTTCTTGGAGAGCTTGAGCAGGTACTCGATCTCCTCGGTGGTGAGGTCGAGAAGCTTGAGGAAGCTACGGCCGGAAAGGTTAACACCCATGGTTTGATTCCTTTCGAAGAAATGAATTACGTAAGTATTAGTGGTGCCCGTTTAACGGGCGAAGCCGGTGCGGTTGTAGGGGGACCGCACCGGAAACGGAAAGACTTAGAGGTCCTCGCGCCAGAAGGGCATGCTCATGCAGCGCGGGCCGCCGCGGCCGCGGGAGAGCTCGGCGGAGGGCACGACGAGAAGGTCCAGGCCCTCCTTGTACAGCACGTCGTTGGTGACGGTGTTGCGGGCGTAGACGCAGATCTTGCCGGGCTCGACGCACAGGGTGTTGGAGCCGTCGTTCCACTGCTCGCGGGAGGCCGCGATCGGGTCGCCGCCGCCGCAGGGGATCAGCTTGACCTGGTCGACGCCGGTGGCGTCCTCCAGGACGTGCTCGAGGGTGTCCTCGATCAGGCGGATGTTCACGTCGCCCGGGTTCTTGCCGGCGGTCAGCTCGTAGACGCGCAGGGTGCCCATGATGGCGGGGTGGATCGTGAACTTATCGACGTCGATCTGGGTGAAGACCGTGTCGAGGTGCATGAAGGCGCGCGAGACCGGGATATCGAAGGCCAGGATGCGCTCGACCTTGGAGTCGGAGTTCCAGAAGATGTTCTGGGCCATGACGTCGATCGCGGCGGCCTGGGTGCGCTGGGAGATGCCGACGGCGAGGGTCTTCTCGTTGATGTTCAGCACGTCGCCGCCCTCGGTGTGGAACTGGCAGTCGCGGCGGAAGTACAGGGAGACGTCCTTGTAGTCGGGGTGGTACTTGAAGACGTACTTGCCGTACAGGGTCTCGCGGTTGCGGGTGACCGAGTACATGCGGTTGAGGTTGACGCCCTCGCCGATGACCGCGAACGGGTCGCGGGTGAAGTAGAGGTTGGGCATCGGGTCGATGATCAGGTCGGACTCGGACTCGGAGTTGACCAGGGAGTCGAGGGTCGTGGACGCCGTGAGGGGCATGTCGATCTCGGACTTGGTCATGCCGGCCATGGTCTTCTTGACGAACTCGAGGTTGTCCTCGATGGAGTCCAGCTTCTCGCGGACGATCTGCGGCATGTGCTGGCCGCGGATGCCGGCCTCGGCGATGTACTGGTCGGTGAACTCGGCGCGGGCGCCGGGGACCTGGTCGAACACCTCGGCGACGAGGTTCTCGAGATAGAGGACCTCCACGCCCTGGTCCCTCAGGATCTGGGCGAAGGTGTCGTGCTCCTGCTGCGCGACCTCCAGGAACGGGACGTCGTCGAACAGGAGTCGCTCGAGCTCGTCGGGCGGCAGGTTGAGGAGCTCGTCGCCGGGACGGTGCAGGCAGACCTTCCTGAGCTTGCCGATCTCGGAAGGCACGTGCAGACCTTTCGTCATGGCCTCCTACCTTTCTTTCGGGCCTTACTGGCCGAATGTATCAGCGCCCCTCCGTATGGGACGCTGCTTGCTGACAGCTCTAGTTATATCCAAAAACCACCTGCAATTCCACCTCGCCCCCGAACGGTCAGCAAAGTGCGATGAACGGTATATCGCATATGATTCCCCCATGATGCACTTCGGTTCTCTAAAGCAGGTTTTCAAAGGTAAATGTTCTTTTTTCTAAGGAATTAAGCTAGATTGCACAAATATTTTCATGTTTAGGAATTGCATAGCTAAAACGGTTTTCTGCATATATATGTCGTTTGTCCATGATTCAATTTGGATTCGATTATATTCAGCTCGCAATCATTCTTATTCATACATCCTCACCAGTTGAGTATGGATATAGATTGTTTCCAAACGAGTTGGACAGTTAGTTGCATGCCTTGGCAGCGTAAGAAGTAGGTAAAGATACCGTTCACGCGATACGTCCGTGCCAGCGGTCGACTAAATTGAGACAATAGTGAAAAGTGTTAGGCTACCGTCCTCTGTGGGGACTGAACGGACAGATGCATATGCCGAGCAAAATCGAAAAGAAGCAAGCCGCCGCAAAGCTGCGCAAACCGCCGCGCGACTTCTCGTACACGCAAAACCGAGAGCTTAGCTGGCTGCGCTTTGACAACCGCGTGCTTGACGAAGCCTTCGATGAGACCGTTCCGCTGTTCGAGCGTCTAAAGTTCGTGTCGATTTTCGAGTCCAACCTCGACGAGTTTCTCATGGTGCGCGTGGGCGGCCTGTCCGATCTGGCAGAGCTCAAAAAACAACCTGTCGACAACAAGAGCAATATGACCGCCTCCGAACAGGTCGATGCTGTCATGGCAGAGCTGCCCGGGCTCCTTACCCGTTGGGAGTCCATCTTTAAGAGCATCGAGGACAAGCTCGACGCTCTGGGCGTTCACCGCGCCCGCATCGATTCGCTTACGCCCGAGGAGCGCACCTTCGTAACCCGCTACTTCCAAGCCTACGTGTCGCCGGTCATCTCGCCGTTGGTCATTGACCCGCGCCACCCCTTCCCCAACCTGCGCAACGGCGCACTCTATCTGGCTTGTGGCCTGGACGGCGTCACCGACGAGGAGAGCCTGCTGGGCCTTATCGAGATTCCCGCCTCGATGAACCGCGTGGTCGAGATCCCCTCGCCCACCGGCACCTACTCCTACATCTTGCTCGAGGACGTCATCCTCGCCTGCCTGGACAGCTGCTTTGGCTCCTATAAGCCGCTGGATCGTGCGCTGATCCGCGTCACCCGCAACGCCGACATCGATCCGGACGGCGAGGGCGTCGAAGAGGAAGAGGACTACCGCCAGCACATGAAGCGCATCCTCAAGAAGCGCCTGCGTCTGCAGCCGGTAGTGCTCGCGGTCTCGGGGTCGCTCGAGAAGGCAACGCTCAAGACCATCCGCAAGGCGCTCGAGCTTTCGCGCCGCTCTGTCTTTACCTGCGATATCCCGCTCGACCTGGGCTACGTCTTTGGCATTGAGGGCAAGATTCCCGAGCACCTGCGCAACGAGCTGCTCTTTACGCCGTTTAGGCCGCAGCCCAATCCCACCATCGACATGACCCGCTCCATCCGCGAGCAGGTGCTGCAGCACGACAAGCTGCTCTTTTATCCCTACGAGGCCATGAACCCCTTCCTGGATCTGGTGCACGAGGCCGCCTACGACCCCGAGTGCATCTCGCTGCGCATCACACTCTACCGCGTGGCCAAGCAGAGCCGCCTGTGCGAGTCGCTGATCGATGCTGCCGAGAACGGCAAAGAGGTCACGGTGCTCATGGAACTTCGTGCCCGCTTTGACGAGCAGAACAACATCGAGTGGGCCGAGCGTCTGGAAGAGGCCGGCTGCACCGTTATCTACGGCTCCGAGGGCTTTAAGTGCCACTCAAAGATCTGCCAGCTCACCTATCGCGAGGGCATGGCGCTCACCCGCCTCACGCTTTTGGGCACCGGCAACTTTAACGAGAAAACGGCCAAACTCTACAGCGACTTTATGCTCATGACAGCCCATCCCGGCATCGGTGAAGACGCCAACCTGTTCTTCCGCAATCTGTCGCTGGGCAACCTGCGCGGCGACTACCGCTTCCTGGGTGTGGCGCCCGTCGGACTGAAACCGCTCATCATGCGCGGGCTTGACCGCGAGATTCAGCGCGCCCTTGCCGGCGAGCCCGCCCGCGTGTTCTTTAAGCTCAACTCGCTGACCGACCGCGAGGTCATCGACAAGATCGCCGAGGCATCGTGTGCCGGCGTGCGCGTAGACATGATCATCCGCGGCATCTCGTGCCTCAAGCCCGGTATTCCGGGCAAGACCGAGAACGTGCATGTCCGCTCCATCGTCGGACGCTTTTTGGAGCACGCGCGCGTCTATGCTTTCGGCGTGGACTCGGACATGATTTACCTGAGCTCGGCAGACATGATGACACGCAACACCGAGCACCGCGTGGAGATCGCCTTCCCCGTGCTCGACCCCACCTGCCGCGCCCTGGTACACGAGTACATGGGCATGCAGCTGCGGGACAACGTGAAGGCCCGCAGCCTCACGAGCGACGGCACCTGGGTCCCCGTGGAGCGTGCAGAGGGTGAGAAACCCTTCAACTCGCAGGAAGCCCTGCTGGAGCGCGCCTATCGCAACGCCGAGGCCGCGCCCGAGCCCGTCATTGAGGCGAAACCTGCCCCCGAGCCCGAGCCGCAGCCGGTAGCACCCAAGGTCCAAGAGGTCCAGGCGACCGTCATTGAGCCCGAGCCTGCACCTGCACCTCAGCCCGAGCCGCAGGTCACCAAGCCCGTATCCGAGACGAGCGCCCGTCGCGATAAGCCCGCCGGCAAGACCAAGGCCATCGAGCACCATCGCCCCGGTCGCGTGCGCATGGGCCTGGGCCTGATCGGCCTGGGTCTTAAGACGCTCATTACCGGCAAGACGAAATAGTCGTTTGTAGAAGCAGTTTGTAGAAGCGCCCCGCATTTGAGGAAAGCCTCGGATACGGGGCGCTTTTCCCTGCTACCATGGTTGCGAACAAAACCGCGAATGGCAGGCAGGAATATGAAGCTCACCATAGAATCGATGACGTACGGCGCCGACGGGCTGGCGCATGCCGACAACGGCAAGGCCGTCTTTGTGCAGGGCGCCGTGGCAGGCGACACCGTCGAAGCCGAGGTCGTGCAGGACGGCAAGTCGTTTATGCGCGCCCGCACGACCGAGATTCTGGAGCCGAGCCCCGATCGCATTCAGCCCCCCGCCCCCTTCGGGGGCATCT
>CALLST010000312.1:0-3875 GCA_938011875.1 uncultured Collinsella sp.
AGGCGTTTGAGCAGGCCTGCCGCGCCGCGCATCTGGCCGGCTCGCGCGTCTACGTCACGGTCAACATCGTCATCAAGCAGTCCGAGATGGGCGATGCGCTGCAACTCATCCATCGCTGCTCCACGCTAGGCGCCGACGCCTTCATTATCCAGGACTGGGGTCTGTTCTTTGAGGTCAAGCGCACCATGCCCGGCATCGAGACACACATCTCGACCCAGGCGAACATCCACGACGACCGCGGAACCCTTTGGTGCCGTGAGCAGGGCGCCGACCGCGTGACTCTCTCGCGCGAGCTCTCCATCGACGAGATCGCCGCCATTCACAACGCCGCGCCCGATGTGGACCTTGAGGTCTTTAGCCACGGTGCCATCTGCTTTTGCTACTCGGGCCTGTGCCTGCTCTCGAGCTTTGCCATGGCGGGCCGCTCGGCCAACCGCGGCATGTGCGCCCAGCCCTGCCGCCTACCCTACGAGCTAATTGACGAGAACGGCCGCTCGCTCTCCCCTGCCGGTCGCGAGCGCGCGCTGTGCCCGCGCGACACCAACACTTCGCAGCTTGTTCGCCGTCTGTATGACGCCGGCGCCGCATCGCTCAAGCTCGAGGGCCGCATGAAGGCCCCCGATTACGTGTATTCCATCGTCGACGTGTATCGTCATCAGATTGATGACATGCTGGCCGGGGTCGCCGTGGATAAGGACGAGGACGCTGCTCGCCAGCGCCAACTCAAGCGCTGCTTCAACCGTGACTTTACGCACGCCTATCAGGACGGCACCTCGGGCGACGAGATGATGAGTTACGAGCGCTCCAACAACCGCGGCCAGATCGTGGGCACGGTGCTGGGCAGCCGCCCGGCCAACCGCGATGTGCGCGGCCTCAAGCCCGACGACCGCCGTCGGCGCGCCGCCATCGCCCGCATTGAGTTGTTTGAGCCCGTGGGCAAGGGCGACCTGCTGGAGCTTCGCCACGATAACGAGTTTGACCAGTTCCTGACCACCATTGCCGCCGATGATGCCGCAGCCGGCGATATCATTGAGTGCCGCGTGCCCCGCAGTATGCCCGAGGGCTGCCGCGTCCGCGTGATTCGCAGCCAGCGTGCCATCGACGCCGCCGGCGCCGCGCTCAAGCGCGATGTGCTGCGCCGCCGCGCCGTTGATGTAACCGTTGTGGCGCGTTTGGGCGAACCGTTTGCCGTCACGCTTACTTGCTGCGACGCCCCTTCGCTTACGGCCACGGCCACGGGCTTTACCGTCGAGGCCGCCAAGACCCGCGCGGTCGAGGCGTCCGATCTGGTAGAGCATGTGGGCCGCATGGGGTCCTCGCCCTTTGAGTCCGCGAGCTTTGATGTGGCGCTCGATAAGGGCTGCGGCATGGGCTTCTCCGCCGTGCACAAGGTGCGCGCCGCCGCCTGCAAGGCGCTGGAAGAGGCCATTCTGGCACCGTACGAGGAGCGCGCAAAAACGCTCGAGTTGCCGGTGCTCGACAAATGTACGCGCCCCATGCCCAAGCACTACCGCGACGAGCCGCAGATCTGCGCCACCGTCACCTCGCTCGAGGCCGCCGAGGCAGCGCGAGCGGAGGGTGCAACGCGCATCTACATGACCACCGACGCGCTCGATGCGGCCAAGCTCTCCCCCGCCGATACGTTTGAGCAGGGCATCGTACCCGTGCTCGATGAGGTCTGCCGCGCCGTTGGCCACGTCCGCGTTGACCCATGGGTTGTTGCTGGCGCCACGGTCGCTATTGGCAACATCTCTGAGCTTGCCCTGGCCTCCCAGGTTGGCGCCACGGCCGAGATTCGCTCTTGCCTGCCGGTGCACAACACGCCCTGCATGGAGGCGCTTGCCAAGCGCGGAGCCGGTGCGTTTTGGCTCTCGCCCGAGATCACACTCGACGAGATAGTCTCGCTCGGCGCCGCCGCGCCCGCGGCTCTGGGCATCACCGTCTTTGGCCGCCCGCGCGTCATGACAAGCGAGCATTGCATTCTGCAGGTTGCCAACGGCTGCATCCACGATTGTGCCAGCTGCCGCCTGCGTGCCCGTAAGCTCTCGCTCAAGAATATCGACGGAAAGGTCATGCCCGTCCGCACCGACATCCATGGCCGCTCACGCCTGTACGACGCCTACCCCATCGACCTCACGCCTCAGGTTCCACAGTTACTCGATGCCGGCGTGCGCCGTCTTATGGTCGACGGAACCTTGCTCGAGGCCGATGAGATTGGCCGTGCCGTCGCTCGCGTCCGTCGCGCCGTCGAGGCAGCTCAAGCCGGCCGCAAGCCCGCCGCCCGTCTGCGCGGGGCGACTTCGGGCTGCATGTTTGTGGGAATTAGCTAACCGAAAGGCTTACACGTGAACGAAGAACCTCAAGTCCTCTACTGCGATGCCTGGCTCATGGCCATCGACAAGCCCGCCGGCATGATCGTCCACGGCGACGGCACCGGTGAACGCACGCTCACCGACTACGCCAGCGACCTGCTGCTGGCGATGGGCGACGGCTTTGCCGCGACCGACATGCAGCCGCTCAACCGCCTGGACCGCGACACCACCGGCGTGGTGCTGTTCTCGCTCGACAAGCAGACGCAGCCCGCTTTTGACCAGATGGTCATCGACCACGCTTTCGAAAAGCACTACCTAGCGCTCGCCGAGGGCAAGATCGACTGGAACGAAAAGCTCATCGACAAGCCCATCGCCCGCGACCGCCACGATAGCCGCAAGATGCGCGTTGGCGCCAGCGGCAAGCCGTCTCAAACGCGCGTGAAGGTGCTCAAACGCCTTAAGAGCCGTCGTGGCCTGCCCACGCGTTCGTATATCGATGTTGAGCTGCTCACCGGTCGCAAACACCAGATCCGTGTGCACCTGGCCAGCGAGCATCACCCCCTGGTTGGCGACGACCTGTACGGAACGCCGCGCCCCTGCGGCCTGATGCTCCACGCCCACAGCGTGTCCTTTACGCATCCCGTAACCGGCGAGCACATCCACATCGAAGCCCCCTGCCCCTGGGAGCCCTAAAAACCACCACAAAGGGGACAGGCACCTTTGTGGTGGTTTTGCCGCAATGGTTTCGCCGCGTCGCAGAAGATCTCAATCTGTAACAGTTAGAACCCATTTTCCGGTCTATCTGTTACAGATCGAGACATTCGAATCCCCCGCAAGGCAAAATCTAAATCTGTAACAATAACTCGGCAAAATCGGCCCCAGATGTTACAGATCGAGACAAAGGGCTGACGCGGTTCAGAAGTATCTCAATCTGTAACATCTGGCCCACTTTAAACGGTCTAAATGTTACAGATCGAGACAAACCGGCAGACAGAAAAGCGGCAACGCCCCCAATGGACGTTGCCGCTTTTCTATTGAGAAAACTAAATGGTTTTGACCTTGCCCCGCCGCTAGACCGTGACGACGTTGTCCATTGCCCGGTACTTGGCGGGCACCTCGCCCGCGGTGATGATCGTTGCATCGCGGAAGTCCGCGAACTTGACGGGCGCCACCATGCCAAATTTACTGGCGTCCGAGATTACGAAGCGTTTAGCGGTATGACGCATCGAGATACGCTTGACCTGCGCCTCCTCGATATCGGGCGTCGTAAAGCCTTGCTCGGCGGCAATGCCGTTGGAACCCCAAAAACCGCAGTTAAAGTTGTAGCGGTCCAGGGTTGCCAGGGCATCGGGACCAACGAGCGCCTCAGTCTCGGGCTTGAGCTCGCCGCCCAGCACCACGGTGCGCATGCCGCGCAGGGCAAGATGCTGAGCATGGAGCACAGAATCGGTCACATAGGTGACGCCCTCGAGATGCGGAAGATGCTCGATGAGCCCGAGCGTCGTCGAGCCCGAATCGATATACACGAAGCTATCGGGCTCCACGAGAGCCGCGGCACGGGCG
>CALLST010000313.1:0-1499 GCA_938011875.1 uncultured Collinsella sp.
TGCAGCTCGTCGAACGTGCGCGAGCGATCGCCGTTCTCGTCGGGCTTAGCACCGGCAAAGAAGACCTTGAGCACCATGTGGTCAATGCCCTTGGCCGACTTCCAGCCCGCATCACTCACCGTCACGCGATACGTCTGCTCTTCTTTTTCACGCTTCAGCAGACCCTTCTTGGCCTTGGTCACGGTCGCCTGCTCCAGCTTGATCACACGGTCGTCAGTAAGCTTCATGAGCGTGGCGATATATGCCTGATCGGGCACGTCGTTCCAGCTCATGAGGGCCGAAAGCACGGCGGGATGGTCGGCCGAAGGCACATCGCGGAAATATTCGTCCTGGAAAAGCGGCTTGGGCTTGCGGCGGCGCAGCTTGAGCACAACGATTGTGCCGGTAAAGGCCACCGCCGCGACAACACTTAGTGCGGCAAGTACATTGGCAATCATGCGAGCGTGAGCGCGGCGGGCGTTAGCTTCGTCGGCCCACGCCTTCTCTTCGCTCAGGATCGTTGACATGCGCTCCTCGCTCGAGGCGGAAAGCCATGGCACCCAGTCGCTGGGGAAGGCGATGCGTGCCTCGGCGAATTCGCCCTGATGCACGCAGGGAATGGTATAGGTGACCATGGGCTCGTCCTCATCGAGCGACACGTCGCCCGTCAGCGGACCGTGGCCCCATGCGCGGAAGTTATCGCCCTTGACGGCCGCCGTCCCGGCAGCGGCATTTGCGAAGTACACTTCCATCTCGACATCGTCGGAATCCGCGGACCAGCCGTCACCTACAAATTTCCAGTAGAGCTCAGCGGTATCGGCCCAGTTCATGACCGCACCGGTCATGGTGTAGCTCACGTAATAGATCACGCTATCGCCGCTCTCGTGGGGGCTGAACACCTTAATCCTTACGCCGTCACCGGTCTGCTCGACCGTGTAGACGCCAGAGTCGCCCTTGTTCGCGCTATCGACTTTGTTAAACGCGGTGTCCTCTTCCTCGACACTCAGCACGTCGACGCCCGCCGTGCCGCCCTGCTGGTTGGTGCCCGTATTGATCTCCCAAAACACGCCGTTGATGTCGTCGTCGAAATCGAACTGGCGTCCCTCGACAACGGTCAGCGATCCATCGGCCTCAACCGTGGCGCCGATGTAGGTTTGGCTCATGGAGTAGCCGTCGGCGTGTGCGGCGGGAGGCAGCAGCAACAACGCAAGCGCGACGAGTGCGCAGACGGAAGCGAATCGCGCGAATAGGCGGCGCTGCCGACAGGTCTTGGCAACGGGGGCGTTCATAGGCACATCCTTTGTCTGTGATACCAACAGCGCCATTGTCCCACGTTTACGGGCACACACGACGAATATCTAGGCGACCGGAGCGTCAAATGGGATGAAAGTCACGCCCGCCGCCAGCAGCTAGTCATTGGGGACGTTCTTAAATGACTAGTCGTTAGGGACACTCTTTGGCATGGCACGCGGCAACGATAGATACCATTTCACAGCTCCGTCACAGGTGTAGTGGCTTTG
>CALLST010000314.1:0-2319 GCA_938011875.1 uncultured Collinsella sp.
CAAAGCGCGAGGCTGCGGGCTCAAACGCCGATGGTGCCAAGGAGGCCGGCGATGCCCAGTAAGCGCGAGCGCAAACTCATTTCCAAGAATCGCTCGGCACATCACGAGTACTTTATCGATGAGACGTTTGAGTGCGGTATTGAGCTGAGCGGCACCGAGGTCAAGTCGATTCGCGAGCGCGCCTGTCAGATCACTGACACTTTTGCGCTGATTCGTGGCGGCGAGTGCTGGCTCGTGGGCCTGCATATCCACCCTTATAGCCATGGTGGCGTGTGGAATCGCGATCCCGACCGTCGGCGTCGTCTGCTGCTGCACCGCAAGGAGATCGACTTTCTTGACGGCAAACTTCGCAACCGTGGTTATGCGCTGGTTCCGTTGGAGCTCTACTTTAATACCGACGGCCGCGTAAAGCTGCTGCTGGGTCTGGGTCGCGGCAAGAAGCTCTACGACAAGCGCGAGGACATGGCCAAGCGTGATGTCCAACGCGAGATCGACCGCGCCCTTAAGGAACGCAACCGCTAGGCACTCTGTATAAGTTGCGGTGGAATACGGACTGTTTTGCCTGTTTGAGGGGCTATTCAGTCCCTATTTCACCGCAACTGCGGGCGTCTCATCTTTCTTACTGTTCTGACACATATGTCTCAAAGGCGGCGTCCGTTATGGGTGCCGCCTTTTTTGTGGGTACATACATTCATGAGGTTCCAATCCGAGCTAGGGGAGTGATCGTTATGGACAAAACTGCGTTCTTTACCATGCCGAGTGGCCTGTACGTGGTGAGCGCCGCGGCAGACGGGCTGCGCGCCGGCTGCGTCATCAACACTGCGGTGCAGGTGACGTCCATGCCGCCGCGTATTTCGGTTGCCGTGAACAAGGACAATGTCACCTCGGGCGTCATCGCATCGGCCAAAGCGTTCGCGCTGACCGTGATCGATCAGACCGCCGACATGCTCTACATCGGTAACTTTGGGTTCCGCACCAGTAGCGATTATGACAAGTTTGCCAAATACGAGACCCGTGAGACGGCTCTGGGCATGCCCTATGTGCCCGAGCACGCGGCGGCCCTGTTTAGCTGCCGTTTGATCGACACTGTGGATGTGGGCACGCATCTGCTGTTTATTGGCGAGGTCGAGGATGCCGAGCGCCTGAGCGACGAGACGCCGCTGACGTACGACTACTATCACAAGGTGCTAAAGGGCAAGACGCCGCCCAAAGCCTCGTCGTATCAAGGCTAGAAATGTTCTAAAAATACTTGCATTATACTATTGAGAATATATACTAATAAGTAAGTACACCAGCAGTCACGTTCGAGAGGAGAACATCATGGCTGAGGAAAAGAAGACGTATAAGTTTGTGTGCACCGTTTGCGGTTACGAGGTTGAGGTCGACACGCCCGAGCTGCCCGAGGATTACGTGTGCCCGGTGTGCGGCGTCGGTCCCGATCAGTTTGAGCTCGTCGAGGAGTAACTCGCAGGCACACGGCGAAAGCCGAACATAGCTCTGTCCAAGGGTCCCGGTCGAATTCTCGGCCGGGACCCTTTTGATTTATCTGACGGTTTAATACGGTCTCACGTGTTACAGATTAAGACGTTATATCTGGACAGTCACGCCATCTCAATTACATTCCCGTTAGCAGCACGATGTCGAGAATCGTCACGATGACGCCGATCCCTACGAGCAGCGCGTTGAGCGGGCGCGAGTTGGCGTATTTGCCCATAACGCGGGGCGAACTGGTGAGTCGTATGAGCACAAAGACCGTAATCGGCAGCTGAAGCGACAGCAGCGCCTGACTCCAGATGAGACCCTGAAAAGGATTCGGGACGATCAGGCACGCCGCCACTGCGCCGACGAAACAGACCGCCACCCCGATCGAGGAATGTCGGTCGTGGATGTCGTATTCCTCGTCGAACATGCCCGCGGTGATGGTGCCCGCCGCCATGCCCGCCGTCACGCTACTCGAGAGGCCCGCAAACAGCAGCGCCACGGCAAAGATGGTCGAGCTTGCCGGGCCCAGAATGGGGGAGAGCGTGGCCGCTGCGACGGCGAGGTCGTCTACGACCATGCCGTGCGCAAAGAAGGTCGTTGCGGCCAGGATGACCATGGCCGAGTTGATTGCCCAGCCCACGCCCATCGAAAAGAGCGTGTCGAAGAGCTCGTAGCGCAGACGTTCTTCGATAACCTGCTCGCCTTGGCCTTCGAAGTGCATGGATTGGATGACCTCGGAGTGCAGAAAAAGGTTGTGTGGCATAACGACCGCACCCAGGACACTCACGATAATCGCGGCAGAGCCAGTGGGCATACTGGGCGTGATCCAGCTTGCGG
>CALLST010000315.1:0-10867 GCA_938011875.1 uncultured Collinsella sp.
CGTGATCTCGCCTGAGCTGGAGCGCGACCTTAAGGCCTATCTTGCCGAGCGTTCGGACCGCGTGGTCAACGCGCCGTTCGATCCAGTGATGTTCGAGATCACGGACATGGCGTGCAACAAGGGCGAGAGCGTGGCGTGGCTGGCGGGCTACTACGGTATTGCCGAGGACGAGGTCGCGGTCTACGGCGACGGCGGCAACGATATCGCCATGCTCAAGCGTTTCCGTCACAGCTACGCGACCAAAAACGCTAGCGATGTAGCCAAGGCCGCCGCGAGCGCGACCATCGGCAGCTGCATGGTCCACGCCGTCCCCAAACACATGCTCGTCACCATGCGCAAGCAAAACTCCCGCACCGTCATCGAATAATGTGACAAAGGGACAGCCCCTTCGTCACATCCAAAATATTGCCTTTACGTGTTGATGCACACGGTGTGCAATAATACTCGCACTGTGCAATAGCGCACAGGCTGAGTAACAAGGAGGACGCTTGTCCCAGCTCGAGAAATGCGATCGCCGGTCCCTTCGCTCGCAGCGTGCCCTTCGCCAGGCACTTGCCAGCGAGCTTGCCGAAAGCGGCGACCTTTCGCGCATTAATGTCGCGTCGCTCACCGAGCGCGCTGGCCTTACGCGCCGCACGTTCTATTCGCACTACCGCGATATTCCCGACTTTATCAATCAAATCGAGGACGGCTTGCTGGCCGAGATCCGTGAGCGCATTGAGCTCATCACCGCAGCTCAGCTGCCTGATCTCTATCACAACATCGATGAGCTCGAGCCGGCGCCTGGTTCGGTTGAGTTGCTGCGCTACCTTGCGGCCAACCGCGACTTAATCGGTGCGCTGCTGGGTCCGGGCGGCGACCAGGCCTTCATTAAGCGAATCATCGACACCGCGCGTGAGGCCGTGGTGCCTCGTGCGCAGACGGGCATTTTGGGCCTGGCGCTGGGGACGTTCTTTGACTACTACGTTACCTACGTCGTGAGTGCCGAGGTCGGCCTGATTCAGCGCTGGTTTGAGCGTGGGCTCACCGAATCGCCCGAGACCATGGCGCGCATCATGACGGTTATCGCCTTTGTGCGCCCTGGTGACCTGTATGGCCAACCCATCGATATCAACGTGCCGGAATACGGCTTGAAGCTATTGAACCTGCAGCTCGAGGACGCGGCCGACACCGCCGCAACCGTCGAGTCCAACAACTAAGAGGAGAGACAATGAGCAAACTCGTCGAGGGCATTAAAGACCGTGTGGTCGCTGCCGCACGCGAGGCCGCGCCCGCCGTGGTGGACGCCGCGCAGAAGGCCGCGACCGCGGCTGCCGAGAAAGTTGTCGAGGCTGTCGCCGATGCCAAGAACGCGGCGGGGGAGGCGTCCGTCACTAGCGAGCCCGCCACCGCCGCTGAGCCCGTAGCCGCCGCCCACGCCCCCGAAGGCGCGATCTTCAACCCCGGCAACGCCCACGGCAACCTGCACCTGGGCATCGACGTGGGCTCCACCACCGTTAAGCTCGCCGTGCTCAACGACGACAACCAGATTGTCTACGCCAAGTACCAGCGCCACCACACCGACGTCCGCGCTTGCGCCCGCGACTTGTTCGAGGGTGCCGCGACGGTGCTGCCGACGGCCCAGATGACCTGTGCCATCACCGGCTCGGGCGGCCTGCTGCTGTCCCAGTGGCTCGATTTGGAGTTTGTCCAGGAGGTCATCGCCAGCAAGCGTGCCGTCGAGACCCTCATTCCGGCCACCGATGTCGCCATCGAGCTGGGCGGCGAGGACGCCAAGATCATCTACTTCGATAATGCCATTGAGCAGCGCATGAACGGCACCTGCGCCGGTGGCACGGGCGCGTTCATCGACCAGATGGCCACTCTGCTGCACACTGACGCCAGCGGCCTTAACGAACTCGCGGCCAACGCCACCACGATCTATCCCATTGCCAGCCGCTGCGGCGTTTTTGCCAAGACCGACGTCCAGCCGCTGCTCAACGAGGGCGCCCGCCCCGAGGACGTGGCCGCCTCCATCTTCCAGGCCGTCGTGACCCAGACCATCTCGGGTCTGGCGTGCGGCCGTCCCATCCGCGGCAACGTCGCCTTCCTGGGCGGCCCGCTGCAGTACCTCTCCGAGCTGCGCCACCGCTTCTACCTCACACTCAACCTGGACGAGGAGCACCGTATCGTGCCCCAAAACGCTCACCTGTTTGTGGCGAGCGGCGCCGCCATGGCGCACGAGTCCAATAAGCTCAACACGTTCCCGCAGCTCATCGAGGCTATCGATGCCCTGGGTGACACACAGGGTGCTGAGGTCGAGCGTCTGGATCCGCTCTTTGTCACCGACGAGGACTTTGCCGAGTTCAAGGGTCGCCACGACACCGAGGTCGTCCCCAAGGGCAAGCTCGACGGCTACACCGGCCGCGTGTTCATCGGTATCGACGCCGGCTCCACCACCATGAAGGCCGCGCTCGTGGGCGAGGACGGCCAGCTGTTGCACACCTGGTACGGCAACAACAACGGTGACATCCTGGGCACGGCCAAGGTCATCATGGCCGATTTCTACAACCACATTCCCGCCGGTTGCACCATCGGCCACGTGACTACCACGGGCTACGGCGAGGCGCTGCTCATCGAGGCCCTCAAGGCCGACTCGGGCGAAATCGAGACCGTCGCGCACCTGCGCGGCGCCAAGGCGTTTCTGCCCGGCGTCGAGTTCATTCTGGACATCGGCGGCCAGGACATGAAGTGCCTGCGCGTCAAGGACGGCGTCATCGAGCACATCATGCTCAACGAGGCCTGCTCGTCGGGTTGCGGTAGCTTTATCGAGAGCTTCGCCGTCTCTATGAACATGGACGTGCGCGCGTTCGCCAACGCTGCCATCCATGCCAAGGCCCCGGTCGACCTGGGCAGCCGCTGCACGGTTTTTATGAACTCGCGCGTCAAGCAGGCGCAAAAGGAAGGCGCCACGGTGGGCGACATCGCGGCCGGCCTGTCCTATTCCGTCATCAAGAATGCCCTGTTCAAGGTCATTAAGCTGCGCGACCCCAAGGAGATCGGCAGCCAGGTGATCGTCCAGGGCGGCACCTTTATGTCCGACGCCACGCTGCGCGCGTTTGAGCAGCTCACCGGTGTGCACGCCGTGCGCCCCGACATCGCCGGCTGCATGGGCGCCTATGGTGCGGCCCTGCTCGCCCGCGATCGCGCCGGCGCCGACGGCACTTCGACCATTCTTTCGGCCGAAGACATCGCGCACCTCACCGTGACGCAAAAGCATGTCCGCTGCGGCCGTTGCTCCAACAACTGCCAGCTCACCGTCAACGACTTTGGCGGCGGCAGACGCTTCATTACCGGCAACCGCTGCGAGAAGGGCGCCGGCCACAAAAAGCAGAAGACCGAGGCCCCCAACCTCTTCAAAAAGAAAAACGAGCTGCTCTTTAACCGCGAGGTGCTGAGCCCCGATGAGGCCCCGCGCGGCACCGTCGGCATTCCGCGCGCACTCAACATGTACGAGAACTACCCCTTCTGGCACGCGTTCTTTACGCGCCTGGGCTTTAGCGTGCAGCTGTCCGACCAGTCGAGCAAGAAGACCTACCAGGCGGGCATCGAGTCCATGCCGTCCGAGAGCGCGTGCTACCCGGCAAAGATGAGCCACGGCCATGTGATGAACCTTATCGACCGCGATGTCGACTTCATTTGGATGCCGTGCGTGCGCTGGGAGCGCAAGGAGGATCCGACCGCCGGTAACTGCTACAACTGCCCCATCGTCATGAGCTACCCCACGGCGTTGGCACTCAACATCGACGAGATTCGCGAGCAGAACATCGAGTTCCTGTATCCGTTTGTGCCCTATCACGACAAGACCGAGCTCAAGCGCCGCCTGTACCAGGTGCTCGCCGTCGACCGTGTGGCCGATGCGCAAGCCGGTCGCGGCTGCGTGCGTGGACCCAAGATCACGCGCTCCGAGGTCGATGCCGCCGTCAACGCCGCCTTTGAGGCCGATGCGCGTTTCCACGAGGACATCCAGACTATGGGCGAGGAGGCTCTTAAGTGGGTCGAGGACCACGGCGGTCACGGCATCGTGCTCGCCGGTCGTCCCTACCATAACGACCCCGAGATCAACCACGCCCTGCCCGAGCTTATCTCGAGCTTTGGCTTTGCGGTCTTTACCGAGGATTCGCTCGCGCACCTGGTGAAGCCCGAGCGTCCCATCCGCGTCGTCGACCAGTGGATGTACCACAGCCGCCTGTACGCCGTCGCCCGTTTTGTGACGATGCGCAACGATTTGGACCTGATCCAGCTCAACTCCTTCGGCTGCGGTCTGGACGCCCTGACCACCGATCAGGTGCAGGAGATCCTGGAGGCCAGCGGCAAGATCTACACCGTGCTCAAGATTGACGAGGTGTCCAACCTGGGCGCCGCGCGCATCCGCATCCGCTCGCTCATGGCAGCGCTCAAGGACCAGGAGGCCGAGCGCCTGGCCGATGCCACGGCCGCGGGCGAGGCCTACGAGCAGGGCGATGCCGCGCCGGTGGCGCCCTCCACGGATGCCCCCGCATTCGCGAGCCGCAAGTACACGTTCGAAGCGCAGCGTGAGAGCGCATCGACCGCGTGGCCAAAGGTGCCCTTTACCGAGCAGATGCGCGAGGAGGGCTATACTATTCTGTGCCCGCAGATGGCGCCGATCCACTTTGACCTGGTCAAAGAGGTGTTCCGCGGTGCCGGCTACAACTTGGAGCTGCTGCCCTCGACCGATCACGACGCTGTCGAGGCTGGCCTGCGCTATGTGAACAATGACATCTGCTATCCGTCGATCCTGGTGACGGGCCAGATCATGGAGGCCATCGAGAGCGGTCGGTACGACCTGTCCAAGACGGCCGTGGTTATCAGCCAGACCGGCGGCGGCTGCCGTGCCACCAACTACATCGCACTCATCCGCAAGGCCCTGCGCGAGAGCGGCCACCCCGAGATTCCGGTGATCTCGCTTTCGGCCGTGGCGCTCGGCGAGGACAACCCCGGCTTTAAGATTACGCCGGCGCTGCTTAAGCAGGCAGTCTACGCGGTGCTCTTTGGCGACGTGATGATGCAGATGCTCTATCGTTGCCGCCCGTACGAGGCCACGACCGGCGCCGCCAACGCGCTCTACGAGGAGTACATGGCGCGCGCCCGCAAACTGGCGCCCAAGTTCAACAGGCATAACTACACCAAGCTGTGCCGCGAGGCCATCCGCGCGTTCGACACTATGCCGCTCGTGGGCGAGGGTACCAAGCCGCGCGTGGGCGTGGTCGGCGAGATCTTGGTCAAGTTCCACCCCACAGCCAACAACCACGTGGTCGACGTTATCGAGCGCGAGGGCTGCGAGGCCGTGGTACCGGGCCTGCTTGACTTCTTCCTGTACTCCATGAGCAACGCCGAGCTGCCCAAGGACGAGCTGGGAAGCTCTGCTACCACGCGCGCTGGTATGCAGGCGCTCATCAAACTTGTGGACTGGATGCGTACGCCGGTGGAGGAGATGCTCGAAAAGTCCCGCCGCTTTGAGGCTCCCGAGCGCATCGGCACCATGGCCGACAAGGCCCGCACGGTGCTTTCGGTGTGCAACAACATGGGCGAGGGCTGGTTGCTCACGGCCGAGATGCTCGACCTGATCGACCATGGCGCGCCCAACATCATCTGCACGCAGCCCTTCGCGTGCCTGCCCAACCACGTGGTGGGCAAGGCCGTGATCAAGGAGCTGCGCCGTCAACATCCCGAGAGCAACATCGTTGCGGTGGACTACGACCCCGGTGCGTCTGAGGTCAACCAGCTCAACCGCATTAAGCTCATGATCAGCGTGGCCAAGGAAAACATGCGCGCCGGTAAGGGCTTTAAGCTCGAGAAGGTGGCGCCGCTCGCGATGGACGAGGTCACCGGCCAGATGCGTGCCCATGACGGCTGCGTGAGCTGCGGGCCGGCCAGTGAGGAGGCCGTTGCATCGGTCGCCAAGCGTCTGGGACGCGGCATTAAGAAGTAGTTTGCCTGCTATGGGCTAGATATGAGACAAACGGGTGGTGGCTGCACCGGCTACCACCCGCTTTTTCTGGACATATGTTGCGTAAATGACCTTGCTACAGCCTTCCGTGGGCTTGTCCGATTTTTGGGCCGGTTCGGGCTTTGAGGACAAGTTGCTGCAGGCCCAAGGCGATTTTTCGCTCAACGCAGGCCAGCACGGTGTGACCTATCTGCCAAACGACGAGACGACCGCTACGGTCTGGCCATCGCCACCTACGAGATGGAAGCCGAAAAGTACATCTACCGTGTGTACAAGTACGAGCTGTAGGGCCGCGCTTAGGTTTGACCAATGGAGTATGAAAACACGCCGTTCGCCGATGCCCCCCTCCGCGAGTAGCAGCCATATGGTTTGATATCAGAAACATATAGTTGTCGCCAGCCTGCTGGCGACGTTCCCCCTGATATCGGAGGTACCAAGTATGTTTCGTGCTCCGTTAAACAACTATCGGTTGGGCTAACATGGGTCGCCGTGCTATTTCGATAACCCTTGCAGTGGTCTGCCTGGCTGTGCTCCTGGGCGCTACAGGGCTGTTTGCTATAAGCCGAGAAACGTCCTATATGCAGGAATGTGCTTCCGAAGGGTTTGCCATTGATGGTTACTATCGGGATGACAAAACGAGTCTGGAAACCCTGGCTTTTCTTGAGGAGGACAACTGTCGATGGCAGCTGGTCGACCAAGACGGAATCTGCACAGACGGGCAGTTTAAGCGTACGGATGACCCCAACATCCTGATATTAAAGAAGGAAAACGGTGAAGAATTCGGTACGGTCCACGTGGCGTACCTGTCACGCCGACGCGATCAGGGCTTGCTCTACCTATTTAGAGATACCAGGGTGACCCGTTTTTATCTGGTGAGTACCGGTCCGGCGTTTACGGTGGAGTCTGGCGATGTCGATCCGGACAGTTGATTCACGGCAATAAAACAGCGAGCGGGGCGCGGGTGTGAACTGCACCCCGCTATTTGCTCGTGTCCGTATCGCATCTGCGCCTCGTCGTAACTTGCGTCCGTGCAGGCATTCATCCCGCGCCGGCATCACTTCACATCGAACTCCACGCGATCGAGCTCGGGCACGTTGAGGTCGATGAGCTTGCGGGCTACGTGGCGGTCGTGCGCCCCGAGCGCCTCGCTCGTTGTCACATGGGCGACAACCTCGCGCTCGACGATGCCCTCTTCCTCGCCTTCGGTAGCCGAGGTCTCGACGGCGACGGTGTAATCTTTAAAACCCGGCAGCACCGCGGCAAGCTCGCGCGTGGTTTCGGTGACGCCGTAGCCGTCCTGCACGCCGGCCTGCGCCGAGCCAATAGACCCCGCCGTCATAACGATGCAGGGGATGGCAAAGACTACCGTGCCCACAATGATGCGGCGGCGCACCTTGCGTGATAACTCGTTGACCTCGGCGTTTTCTTCAGCAGTCACAATACCGTCGCCGTTGAGGTCGCGCTTGAGCGGCACGCGCAAAAGAAGCAGTACGGCTTCGGCGGCCAGTGCGATAAAGACCACGTTGATGCCAAACTCATAAAACGCCGAGAGAAACAGCGACCCGCTTGCGATGGCGATGCCATAGCCCGCCGCGCACAGGGGCGGCATGAGCGCGGTCGCCACGGCCACGCCGGCGATGAGCGTTGCGGGCTCCTGGTCGCGCGAGTTGCCCAGGCCACCCGCAAAGCCGCCCGCGAGCGCGACGGCAAGGTCCCACACAGTCGGTGTCGAATTGTCGATGATGGCGGCCGTGGTGGTGCCGAGGGACGAGAGCTTAAAGTACAACGTGGATGTGACCAGGCAAAAGGCCATTTGCAGCGCAAGGCTGGCGACGGCTTCGACGGTAATCTCGCGGTCGAGCGTGGCGATGCCATATGCCATGGCAAGGACCGATCCCATAAGCGGGCAGATGAGCATGGCGCCCACGATGGCGATGTCCGAATCGATATCGAGGCCGATGCTTGCGATGAGCATGGCGATGATGAGGATACACAGGTGAGAGCCAGTCAGACGCGCCCCGTTTACAAAACGCTTGCGGATCACGTGATAGGGCGCGCGTCCCTCGCGAATGTTGAACGCGCGCTTGAGGAAGCGGGTGACGTTTTCCATGGCTTCGCTATGAGCAGGGCGGATGCCGTGACGCCGATGATGACGCTCGCGCAGTCGTTCGATCTGTTGCTTGTCGAGTTCCATGTCCACCTCGTTCTGGCACGGGCCGCGCAACGCGCCCGTTGTCCTAACTCTACACCGTGGCGGGCGGGGTGTCTGTTGGATGCGGAATCCGATAGGGCGGATGACGCGGGAGCAAATGCAAATCACAGGCTCAATTCCATCCCGCGAGAATATGATGCACCAGCTCCTTCAAATGTGACGAAACTGTGAAGCACGAGAGCGTGAATTTCAAAAATACGCTGGTCGCCAATGTTGCGCAACAGAATTCAAAAATCGACAGCTACCGTTTGATACGTATGGATACATCCGTGTCAAAGGGAGAAAGCCATGGCAAACTACAGTCCACAACACTTTGAGCCTCGGGCCAAGACTGTCAACGTCAAGGGCGTTGCTAACCGCGCCGTCGCAACCGTTTTGACGGCGGGCCTCATCGCTCAGCCGCTCATGTCGCCGCTGGCGGCAATCGCCGCACCGTCAACCGGTAACGGCGATTCTGTTCAGGGGGGGTAGTTCTGTAGAGAATACCGTTACCGCCGGTAACCAAGCGGTCGTAAAGACGGCTGCCCAGCTGGCCGAGGAGTCGGCAAAGCAGCTCAAGGACGCTCAGGCCGCCTACGATGCCGCCCAGAAGAAGGCCGACGCGGCGGGCCAGTCTCAAAAGCAGGCGCAGCAGCAAAAGAATCAGGCCTCGCAGGCCGTGACCGATAACGCCGCCGAGCAGAACGAGGCCGAGGTAGCCGCGCTTCAGGAGAAGATTGACGAGCTTAAAGCGGCCGTCGAAAAGACCGAGCAGCAGCAGAAGAAGCTGGGCGACCTGAACGATCAGCTCGAACAGGCCAACAAGAGTGTCGAGGATAAGACGCAGACGCTCAAGGACGCCAAGGCAAAGCAGGATGAGGCCAAGAAGGCCCTCGATGATGCCCAGGCCAAGCTCGAGGCCATGGGTATGGACGAGTACGCGGCCGCCAAGAAGGCCGTCGAGGACGCGCAGGCAAAGCTCGATGACGCCAATAAGGCCGTTACTACTGCACAGGACAATCTGGACCAGGCCAAGGCTGCCGAGGCCAGCGCCCAGCAGGAAAAGAAGGACACTGAGGCCGCTTTGACTTCCGCTCAGGCCAAGAAGCAGGAGACTGCCGCTGCTCTCGCTGCTGCGACCACTGCGCGCGATAACGCCCAGCAGAAGTTCAACCAGGCGCAGGCCGCGCTCGATGCTGCCGTCTCGGGTACGGGTGTTGACCTGAGTGCGCTTGAGGCCGCCGAGAAGGCCGCCGCTGGTGAGCTTAAGACCGCGCAGGTGGAGCTCAATGCCGCGACGGATGCCGACGCTACCGCCCAGGCGAACCTGCAGGCGGCCCAGAATACCGCCACCGCCGCGCAGGAGAAGGCCAACGCCGCCAACGCTGCCGTGGCATCTGCCCAGTCTGCATACGATGCGGCAAACAAGGAGTACAACGACGCCGCCAGCAAGCGTGACGCCGCGAAGACGGCATACGAGCAGGCCCAGCAGACCGAGGCCGACAAGAAGGCGGAGTACGACCGTCTCGTCGAGATCCGTCAGCAGAAGCACAACGAGTTCAATCAGGCTCGTGCTGAAGTAACCGATGCGAAAAATGCATACGATGCCGCAACCGCCGAGGTCGAGAAGCTTAACCAGCAGATTGCCGACCTCAAGTCGAACATGACCGTAGACCAGAATGTAATCAGCCAGGGCATGTTCGGCTTCATGAACTACATCATCGGCGGCAGCCAGTTCACAGCCACGCAGAAAAAGAACGCCCAGGAAGCCGTATCGATGCTGACCGGTGCCGCTGACAAGGCCGAATGGTATGACCAGTACGTCGATCATGACATGTCTCGCGACACCAACCCGCTTTCCTTGGAGCAGATGCGCAACGCCCTGACATATCTCGACACCCAGAACAACCTCCGCAAGGCGAACGGTCAGTCGGCGCTCAGCGTCAGCCTCCGCATGACTGCGGCAGCCGCTCTTAATACATCATATTCATCGAACATCTGGGGACACTCGGGCTGCTACTGGGACAATGGAGAAAATCTTGCCGGCGGCGGCGGCGCATATACCGGCGGCGAGACCGAGGATACGCTTGGCTGGCCATATACCGGTCTCTACACTCAGGAAAAAGAGGCATTCGATAAGTACGTCGAAAAGAATAGTGACCTTGGAAACCATCGATATGATTCCTACTATATCTACCAGCACTACAGCAGCATCTACCATGAGTGCGGGCACTATCTCAACATCATCGATGCCGGCACGAAGGCTATCGGCATCGCGACCGGTAGCGGTAAGAACACCGATTCCGAGGTAACAATCTTCGATTACAGCTCTTTTGACAGTGAGGCTGATTTCACTGTCTCCGAGTTCAAGAAGCTCCTGAACGACTACATCGATTCCGCATACAACGCAGGCGGCACGCAGGAGCAGAAGGAGCAGCTGAAGCAGCTGCAGAATAAGCTGGCAGAAGCGCAGAAGAACTTCGGGACTGCTGGAACGGCTTATTCTAACGCATTGGATAAGCAAGAAAGCGCGCGCGACGCCTATGCCGCGGCCGACACTAACGCGAACACCGCCAAGGGCGAGTACGAGAAGGCCAAGTCCGGCACCGTCGCCGCGAAGACGGCATACGACGCCGCGAAGGACGCGCTCGGCGGAATCGACATCG
>CALLST010000316.1:0-2210 GCA_938011875.1 uncultured Collinsella sp.
TCACCATTGTCGGCCTAATCCGCGGTCTTTCATGCAGCAGGGGCTCTCAATGTTTTTATGTCCTGCTCATATCGTCTATGCCGGCACTTTGGGACACTCCATGGCGAGCCTGGCAAGCGCGCAGGAAAAAGTAGTCATAAGAGGCCCGTCCCAAATGGGCTGGTTTCAAATGTATGGCGGATTACGGGGCTGGACCTGTATTACTTGACCATGGGAAAAATCGCGAAATTAAAACCGCTGGTAGACGTCTTATCAAAAATCGAAAACTGCCGGTATGGATGGGGGTCTCCGAATCGGCCCCGTAATCCGGCATAGTTTTGAAATGGCACTAAAGTAGGCACAAGCTGAATACCGATTCCAAGGATAGTTGCGGTGGAATAGTTCCTGGATGCCGGGGTTTTGGCGGAAATCAGGAACTATTTCACCGCAATTGAGGAGGGGCGGGGCGAATGGTGAGGTAGCTAAAAGAGCCCCGTCCCAAATAAGCTACCTAGGCAGGGTCGATGTCCATGCTGGCGATTAGGTTGATGTTGGTGTTTAGGAGGTTCTCTAGCACGATGTCGCCCATGCGGATGGGAGCGTCGACGGCTAGGCCGCGGATGAGGTCCATGGCTTGGTCGTGGAGCGCCAGCGGGATGGCATCGGCCGTGCGCACGGGCAGCAGCGCCTCGTCGCCGCCGGATACGGCCACGGTGGTGGTGAGCACGCGCGTGGGGCAGGTGAGTTCCTGGTGTGCGAACTTGTTGCCGCGCGGGCAGCTGTTGCCGGTCACGGAGCGCACCGCTGCCACGGCACCGTTGGCATCGCGCTTCACCTCTACGGTCAGGAGGCATTCGGATGGGCAAGTGGTGCAGTTGAACTGCAGCGTCTTGGTCGCATTCGTGCTCATGAACTATGCCTCCTCAACGGGATCGACGGACAGGATAAGCTCTCTAGCACCCAGGTCGAGTGCGCGCTGAATCACCTTCGCCGGCAGCGGGAAGCTCTCCATGACGCTCGGCTTAAACGCGTGAACCTTACCGGCGAACAGTTCCTCGCCGTTAGTCAGGATTCGCACGCGGGCGGCATCGACTGGTCGGCGCACGCGGAAGTTGAGCTTGGTGAGCCCGACGGTTGTGATGCGGCCCGGCAGCGCGTAGCCCGCGATGCCGGCAGGGGAGACCGTGAGCTCGCAGCCCGTGCTCGCAGCGCTCGACCCAGTGTCGCCGCCCAGCGCCCGCGCCGCCGCTGCCGCACCGGCGCGCTCGGACTCGGTCGTCACGTTGTCGGCCAGGTCGTGCACGTGCAGCACGTTGCCACAGGCAAAGATACCCGGCACGCCCGTCTGCAGACTCTGGTCCACTACGGCGCCGCGTGTGCGCGGGTCAAGCTCCACGCCTGCGGCAACCGAAAGCTCGTTCTCGGGAATCAATCCCACCGAAAGCAGCAGCGTGTCGCACGGAACAAAGCGCTCCGTCCCGGCAATGGGCTCCAGGTGCTCGTCGACCTGGCTTACCTCGACGGCCTCCACGCGGTCGTGGCCGATCACCCGTGTGACGGTGGTGGACAGGTGCAGCGGAATTCCAAAGTCGTCCAGGCAGTTCTTGACGTTGCGGCGCAGACCGTTGGCGTACGGCATGAGCTCGTACACGCCCTCGACGGAAATCCCCTCGAGCGTGCAGCGGCGCGCCATGATCAGCCCGATGTCACCCGAGCCCAAGATGACGGCACGCGAGCCGGGCTTGAGGTTTTCGATATTGATGTATCGCTGCGCCAGGCCGGCCGTAAACACGCCGGCGGGACGACTGCCGGGAATCTTGATCTCGCTGCGGGTGCGCTCGCGGCATCCCATGGCAAGGACGACCGCACGCCCGGTGAGCTGCAGCATACCGGCACGGCTCATGAGCGTGACGGTATGGACTGCGGCATCTCCCGCACCCTCGTTCACGCTCGACGCGCCCGCGCCCTCGCCCGAATCGATTCCAAGTACCATGCTGTCCAAGAACAGCACGATGTCGGTCGCGCGCACCTGGTCGATAAAGCGCTGCGCGTACTCGGGACCGGTGAGTTCCTGCTTAAAGTGCGACAGGCCAAAACCCGGGTGAATGCACTGGCGGAGGATGCCGCCCAGATGCTGCTCGCGCTCCACGATGGCCACGTGCGCGCCGGCCTTTTGCGCGGCAAGTGCGGCCGCCATACCGGCGGGGCCGCCACCGATAACGACCACGTCG
>CALLST010000317.1:0-1336 GCA_938011875.1 uncultured Collinsella sp.
AGAAGCCCGTAAGACTGTGGCAATGTCAAAAGGCATACACAAGTGTCAGTCTTTTGACATCGTATGATTTTGGGGAGTGGCGTGCAGCGATCGCGCGCCACCATGACGGCGTAAGTGTTTGCTTTCGTTGTAGAATCTAACGATATGAGCATCCCGGTTGCTTCAGTGCTTCGATGCTCTCGTCTTTAGCGCCCTCCGCTCAGTGGAGGACTGACTGCAAACGGCGTAAACAAGAAAAGGGGAGCAAGCGCAAATGAAAGCAACCGAGGCAAATCTGCTCGACCTTATGGGCGTGGCGAAGATGCAGTTCGTCATTCCCGTGTACCAGCGAGTTTACTCGTGGAGTGTAAAAGAGTGCGAGGTGCTTTGGGATGACGTCATGCGAGCGGGTCGTGATGGCGTATCGCACTTCGTGGGGTCGATGCTCTATATCCCCGAGTCTGAGAGCTCTGCCACGAGCATTTCGCGCGTGCTTCTGATTGACGGACAGCAGCGCATGACGACGTTTTCGTTGATGATCTCTGCCTTGGCTGACTATTTGGAGAGCAACCCCGACAAGGCCGGTTTCCTTGGCGATCTCAAGATCTCGGCGCTGAGGAAAAATTACCTCTTTAACTATGACGACTACAACGGTCTGGCACGCTACAAGCTGGTGCTCTCGCAGGACGATAAAGAGACGCTGTTCTCCATCGTGTCTGGGGCTCCCGTGCCAGATGAAAAATCGGATCGCATTGTCGAGAACCATGCGTTCTTCCGTGAAAAGATGCACGGGAAATCATTCGACCCAGCAAGGCTTTGGGCGGGGCTAAACCGCGTGCAGGTCATCGACACTAAGCTCACCGCTGGCGTTGATAATGCCCAGCTCATATTTGAGTCCATGAACTCCAAGGGCAAGCCGCTCACGCCTATTGACCTCATTCGTAACTACGTTCTTATGTCGCTTCCCAACGACGAACAGACCAATCTTTATGAGGGTTATTGGCATCCACTCGAGTGCTTGTTCGGAAAAGGCGGCGAGGACGAGTTCAATGCATTTATCTGGTACTGGCTGTGGCTCAAGGTTCCCAATAGGATGCCGAAGGAAAACGAGGCCTACCACGAGTTCAAACGCTATTTCGCTGATGACTACGATGGAGATACCGAGGGTCTGCTGAAGGAACTCCGCGAATATGCGCAAAGATATGCCAGGTTATTCCTTGGCAAGGAGAAAGACGGGGGTCTGCGCCGAGTGTTCGGTAGAATTGCCTATCTTTATGTGAAGCCGGTTAGACCTTTGCTGATGCTGCTTTACTCGGTTTATGAAGGAGGCAGGATTGACCGCAATACGTTTTTACGT
>CALLST010000318.1:0-2412 GCA_938011875.1 uncultured Collinsella sp.
AGTCAGACCGCGTGAGTACGAGCACACGCCAACGCCAGACCGACACATCGCAGCCACGCCGCTACGATCGACATAAGACCGACTACTACGTCAAGCGCTCCTTTTCGCGACCTCAACGCGATCGCGGCAATTCCGCCCCTCACCCCGCGTCACATACCACAAGCCACGCGCTTCCGGCCCGCCGCCTACGCCTTGCGCTCTGCTCCATCGCCGCCTGCCTCGTCTTTGTGTTTTTGGGATCCTGTATCTCCCACGGATCAGCCGGTCTTGAGCCCACTGCCGAAGACAAGCTGCTTAAAGCTCCCGTCGCACCCGGTTACTCCTTTGCGTTCTCGACCCCACGCTCGCAATGGCAGGCCGGCACCATGCCCCACATCTACCAAATTGACCCCGCATGGTCGGAGCTGCCCTATGCCGGTGGCACTATTCGCGAAAACGCTTGCGGTCCTACCTGCCTCACCATGGTCTATATCTTTAAGACCGGCCATACCGATAAGACGCCGGTCGATATATGCGCACTGGCCGAAGCCGGCAACTACGCCCCCACCGGTGCCACCGAGTGGTCGTTTATGACAGGCGGTGCGTGGCAGCTGGGGCTCAACGGAACACAGCTCTATAACGATCGCGAATCGATTGCCCAAGCACTTCGCTCGGGTGTGCCCGTCATCGCCGCAGTGCGCCCCGGTACGTTTACCAACGTAGGCCACTACATCGTGCTCTACGGCATCGACGATGCCAACCAGATTGGCGTCTACGACCCCAACTCGGCCAGCCGCAGCGCCCGCCGTTGGGGCGCCGTAGAGGTCCTCAATGAAGCCGAAGCCATGTGGGCCTACTACTAGTCATTTAAGAACGTCCCCAATGACTAGGTGAATAGCAAAAGCCCCGCAGTCGGAGCGGACTGCGGGGCTCATGAAGAGAGGCTAGTTTGTGGGCGCTTTGCCTGGCGCCCACGAGAGAGGCAACAGAGTAGAGACTACTCGTGGATGCGGGTACCGGAGAGGCCGGCCATGGTCTCGGCAGCCTTGTCCAGGGCGCCGATGATGCAGGTGCGGCCCTTGCGGGAACGGGCGAACTTGATGGCAGCGCGGACCTTGGGCTCCATGGAACCCTTGCCGAACTGGCCCTCGTCGGCCAGGCGCTCGGCCTCGTCGGCGGTGAGGTCCTCGAGCTCCTCCTGGTTGGGCTTGCCAAAGTTGATGGCGACATGCTCAACGGCGGTCAGCAGGAACAGGACGTCGGCGTCGCAGTCCTCGGCCAGCAGCTCGCCGCCCAGGTCCTTGTCGATAACGGCGGGAACGCCCTTGTAGCAGCCCTTGTTCTCGTAGTCGCGGACGACGGGGATGCCGCCGCCACCGCAGGCGATGACGATGAACTCGTTGTCGAGCAGGTTGAGGATGGAGTCAGCCTCGACGATCTTCTTGGGATCGGGGGAGGCGACGACGCGACGCCAGCCGCGGCCGGAGTCCTCGACGAAGACCTTGGAGGGATCCTCGGCCATGAACTCCTTGGCCTGCTCCTCGGTGTAGAAGGGGCCGATCGGCTTGGTCGGGTTCTTGAACGCGGGATCGTCCGGGTCGCACTCGATCTGGGTGACGACGGTGGCGGCGTGCCAACGCTTATAGCGCTTGTGCATCTCGCGGCCGATGCCCTGCTGCAGGTGATAACCAATGTAGCCCTGGGACATGGCGCCGCACTCGGGCAGCGGCATCTCGGGGGTGCCGATGGCGTCGTGGGCAGCGGCGAAGGCGTTCTGGATCATGCCGACCTGCGGGCCGTTGCCGTGGGTGATGATGATCTCGTTGCCCTGCTCGATGAGGCCGAGGAGAGCGTGGGCGGTGTTGCTCACGGCCTCGATCTGCTCGACGGGGTTGTTGCCGAGGGCGTTGCCGCCGAGGGCGACGACAATACGATCGGGCTTGCCAAGAGGCTTAGACATTGCTGGAATCCTTTCTGTAAAAGGCCTACAACCCATTAATAACCCGCGTCCGTGCGATACGCGAGTTTATTAAGGTTTATATTCTCTTTATCGCTCATTTTATTCATTTTGAAAATAGCGGAACGGTGAACGGTCGTTTTTGTCCGCTCAGCGTACAGAACACCAGCTCAGACATATCTACGTAATTTACGTGCGACTTTATTTAAATGAAGCGAGGATTATGTCGGATTATGCAAACTACATCTCTGCTAAACACAAAACGGACAGCGCAATATCTTACTCGCACTATACGAGATTCTATGCACTTATAGGACGAGTATGCACCCCTGCAAAAACAAGCGGCTTTTCATCCATCAAAAGGAATAGCCAGGAAGTCCGCGCCGCGCGTTTCGCGGCAAAGCCGCGAAAAAGCCAAGGGACAGAAGGCGGCAACGACCAAGTCCCCCTCCATGCCCAAAGAGGCGCGCCTTTCG
>CALLST010000319.1:0-4748 GCA_938011875.1 uncultured Collinsella sp.
TTTCCGCTCGAGGCATCGCCGGATCCCGGCTCCACCAACGAGTCTGAACCGTCAGTGCGCTCAAACGACACGCCGCCGGCACCGCCGCCAAGGTTCGCCATCGCCAAGCCGCTCGCCATCGCAATGACGACCAGTATCGCCACGACCACCGCCTTATGACCGAACAGCTTGTCCGCCAAGCGGTCCATCTTTTTGACCCGTTCGTGTTGTTCGCGCTGCGCCATAGCAAAACCTCCCAACACCATCGTGTCAGGAAAGGAACTCCGCAACAGCTACGCTCCAAAACCGGTTTTAGCGGTCAAACCAAAAACCGACCAAAACCTTGCACAAATCTGTCCATTTATTCAGGCACACGTCAGCAAATGAACACTTAGCCGCAAAATGCCCAGATAGCAAAAGACCGACGATGCAGGCGCATCGTCGGTCTATGCACAAATTTACTCGTGATCTTGGTAAATCTCACGCGGAGCAAGCTCCGAATGTTTGCGTTTTAAGGTCTTGGGGGCCTTATACGTGTTGCTCTCGAAGTCGATGTACTCGGTCTGTTTGAGCAGGCGCTCGATCATCTCCTCGTGATCGAACAACTCCCAGGCCTCATGCACGGCATCGAGTTTAGCGTGCGTCTCGGGACGGCGCGGCATAAATAGCGTGCAGCAGTCGGGAGCGGCCTCAGTCGAGATATCGAACGTGCCGATCTCCTCGGCGCGCGCGATGATCTCCTGCTTGTCCGAACCGATGAGAGGACGGAACACGGGGATCTTCACGGCCTCGTTGACGGCCATGATGTTCTCAAGCGTTTGGGAGGCAACCTGCCCAAGTGATTCGCCCGTAACGATAGCCTTGGCACCCTCGATGTGTGCAATGCGCTCGGCAACCGAATACATAATGCGGCGATACATAATCACGCGCAGGTTGCTGGGACAGGTGACCGAAATCTCACGCTGGCAGTCGCCAAACGGCACCACGTACAGGCGGCCGATCTGGACACCCGGCTCAAGCGCACGGATGATGTCCTGCACCAAATACTCGCTCGTATCGGGCGTCTGCGGACGACCGGAGAAATGTACCGGCACGCACACCGCGCCGCGACGCGCGAGCATCCAGGTCGCCACCGGAGAATCGATACCCGACGACAACAGCGTCACGACCTTGCCGGCAGAACCCACCGGCAGACCGCCCACGCCACGCTCGGAGCGCGCATACACGTAGACGCTACCCTGGACCACCAGTACGTGCACCATCGCATCGGGGTCGTGCATTTGAACCTTTTTATCGGGGAAGGCCTCGCACAGTACCTCGCCCACCTGACGATTGATATCAATCGAGGTGAGCTCATAGTCGGTATTGGAGCGCTTGGCGTGCACCTTAAACGAATCGAAGGAACCAAACTCGCACAGCGCCTTCACGGCGGCGGCACAGTACTCCTGCGGGTCGCGGTTGGTGTGATACGCCAAAGACACACGAGCAACGCCGGGAACGGTGCGAATGACACGCGCCGCCTCATCGGCCTGATGCTCGTTAAAGGTCACGAGGATATAACCGGAAATTCGAGACACGGCATTCACGGAAAAGGCGGCCAAGGCCGCCTTGATGTTATCCATGAGGATATGCTCAAAATGTGCGCGGTTCTTACCCTTCAGTCCAACCTCGTGATAGTGGACCAGGCAGACGCGAGCCGCCATTTAGGCTTCAGCAACCTTGTGGCCGAGCGCCTTCTCGTAACGGGCCTCGTCGTAAGAGATGTCGCCGTCGACAATCTCGTCCATAGCCATCGAGATGGTATCGGCACCGGAAAGCCCGATGGTGATGTCATCGACATCCTGGACGGCAAGCACGCGGTTGTGCTGGCCACGCAGCATGCTATTGATATCGCAGGCGCGCTTGGAGGCAAGCGAAGCGAGCAGGAAGCGGTTGTGATCGGTCTTCTCCAGAAGATCGTCAATGCAAGGCTTTACAACGGACACGGACCTCAGTTCCTTTCATGCATATCGAGAACGCGAACGAGTTCATCGGTCGCGCGGTCGAGATCGTCATTAACCACGACGTCGTCGTAGCGGTCGGCAAGGGCAAGCTCATCGGCGGCGTTTGCCATACGCAGCTCAATCGTCTCGGGCGTCTCGGTACCGCGACCGACTAGACGCTCGCGGAGCACCTCAAGCGAAGGCGGCTTGATAAAGATCAGCACGGCCTCGGGGAAACGCTCCTTCACCTGCAGGGCGCCCTGGACATCGATCTCCAAAATCAGAGACGCGCCCGAGGCGAGCTTGGATGTGACCTCGCTCACCAACGTGCCGTAGCAGTTACCGTGGACCTCGGCCCACTCAACAAACTCGCCGTTTGCCACGCGGCGGTCGAACTCCTCGCGCGTCAGAAAAAAGTAGTTGACGCCGTCGACCTCACCTTTGCGTGGTGCTCGCGTGGTAGCCGAAACCGTCAGGCCCAGGTTCGAGCGACGCTCGCGCACACGAGTGACGAGCGTGCCCTTGCCTGCACCTGACGGTCCAGAAATCACAAAGAGCTTGGAATCCTGAGCGCTCACTTATTTGGTCAGCTGCTCGAGGAGCTGCTCGCGCTGACGGACGCCGAGGCCCTGGACGCGACGGGTAGCGGAGATACCGAGCTCGTCCATGATCTTGGCGGCCTTGGCCTTGCCATAACCAGGGAGAGACTCGATGAGGGTGGAAACCTTCATGCGGGAAGCGATGGGGTCATCGGAGTTGAGCACGGACTCGAGGGACTTCTCGCCCTTCTTGATCTGCTCGCGAAGCTCAGCGCGGGCGTGACGTGCGGCAGCAGCCTTCTCAAGAGCCTGCTTGCGCTGCTCGTCGGTAAGCTGAGGGAGTGCCATTCGTACCTCCAAATAGTTGGGTTATATCTGATTCAATAATTGGCATTTTAGCACGTAGAACGTACAAAATGCCCAATCGCGGCTCCATAGGTTAGACGATACCCGCAAAAAGTGCAATATACTGCGCCCAAAGTTAAGCCCCTGACCTGCGATTCCACACAAAGGATGGGAAAGTTTACGCAGGCACAGGGGCTATTTTGTGCTAATGAGACCCAAAAGTGGTGATTAGGGGAATCTTTTACGCGACGTTTTCGACCAGCTCGGCGACGATGGCGTCAAAGGCGGCAACCGGATCGTCGGCACCGGTGATGGGACGGCCCACCACAATGTGGCTTGCGCCACGCTCGATAGCCTGGGAAGGCGTCGCCACGCGGGACTGGTCACCAAGGGCGGCACCAACCGGACGCACACCCGGAGTCACTATCAGGGTATCGGGACCCAACAGCTCACGCATGTCGTGAGCCTCCATCGGCGAGCACACGATGCCATCGATGCCGTTGGCCTGAGCGAGCTTTGCCAGGCGGGCGGCCTCCTCGGCCACGGGCGACTCGACGCCGATCTCGCTCAAGGCATCCTGATTCATGCTCGTGAGCACGGTGATGGCGACGAGCTTGGCGCGGTCCTCGCGCGCCTCCTCGGCACCCTCGCGGCAGGCAGCGAGCATGGCGCCCGAACCCAAGCCGTGAACCGAGAGCAGGTCGGCACCGGCAAGCGAGGCCGAACGGGCGGCACCGCGAACCTGATGCGGAATATCATGGAACTTAAGGTCAAGGAAGACCTTAAAGCCCAGGTCCTTAAAGGTCTTGACGATCTCGGGGCCCTCAGCGTAATAGAGCGTCATGCCAACCTTGAGCCAGGCGGCATGGCCCGAAAGCTCGTGGGCGAGCTCGAGCGCACGCTCACGGTCGCAGTCGAGGGCGACGATAACACGGTCGCGGGCATCATTCTCTAGCATTCGAAAGCACCTACCAGCTCGTTGATGTCCTTTACGCCCTGGGACTCGGCCCAGGCCTCGAGCTCATGCGCGATCTTGAGCGAAGCGCACGGATCGACGAAGTTGGCCATGCCGACCGACACGCAGGTGGCACCGGCCAGGATAAACTCAGCCGCATCCTCACCGGTCATGACACCGCCGACACCGTTGATGGGGATATCGACGGCCTGGGCAACCTCCCAGACCATGCGCACGGCGATGTGGTGGCACAGCGGGCCCGAAAGGCCGCCCTTGGGCTTGGCCACGCGGGCCTTGCGGGTATGGACGTCGATGGCCATGCCCTGAATGGAGTTGATGACCGAAAGGCCGTCGGCGCCGGCAGCCTCGAGGGCCTTGGCGATCTCGGCGACGTTGACCGGCGCCATCTTCACGAACAGCGGCTTATCGGTCACCTTGCGGCAGGCGGCCATAACGGAAGAGGCGCCCTCGGGCGTGGAGCCCATGGCGGCACCGCCGGCGGCGATATTGGGGCAGCTCACGTTGATCTCGTAGCCGGCAGCCCAGGGGCACAGCTCGACATACATCTCGAGTGCTCGGACAAACTCGTCAACGGAGTGGCCGGCAACCTGACAGATGACCTGGCAGCCGTCCTTGGACAGCTGTTCGAGCCACGGGCCGGACTCACGGGCAAATGCGGCCACGCCGGGGTTCTGGAGGCCCACGGCGTTCAGCATCCCGGAGGCGGTCTCCGCGATCCGGGGCTGAGGGTTGCCCGGACGGCTCTGTGCGGTAGTGCCCTTCCAGGAGAAGCTGCCCAGAATGTCTAAATCGTACAGTTCTCCGTACTCCCGGCCTTAGCCAAAGGTGCCGGAGGCGGGGATCACGGGGTTTTTCAGCGCCACATCTCCCAGGCGGACAGACAGGTTCACCATACGATCTCCTCCTTATAAAGAATGGGGCCGTCCT
>CALLST010000320.1:0-11090 GCA_938011875.1 uncultured Collinsella sp.
TGTCTATGGGACCGAACAGGTCGAGGGCGCCTATGACGTATGCGTGACGTGCCCGGGCATCTCGGAGTTCTCGGGCTTCTTTAAGGCCGGGCGCGAGCATGCCGCCCAGATTATGGGTGAGCCCGAGTTTGCCTATCGCCTGTCGCCCGATAACTGGATTGCCATCACGGGTACCAATGGCAAGACGACTACCACGTCGCTGACTGATTATCTGCTCAAGGCTGCCGGTGAGGCCAGCGTAGCTGTCGGCAACATCGGCGAGCCGCCGGTCAACGAGATTGACGGCCGAGCCCACAACGAGTGGTTTGTGGCTGAGCTCTCGAGCTATCAGATTGCTACGACCACCGAGCTCCACCCCCGCGTGGCGGTGCTGCTCAACATCACTCCCGACCACTTGGGCTGGCATAAGAGCCATAAGAACTATGCGCTTGCCAAGATCAAACTGTTTGACAATATGGTCGATGACGATCTGGCGGTTGTCGACGTCGAAGACGCCGGCATTCACGAGTTCGATGAGTACATCTACACGCCGGGTCGTCGCATCTGCAAGGTTGCCTTTGACGAGCCTGAGGGCGAGGATGCCGCCTTTGTGCGCGATGGCAAGATGATCGTGCGTCTGAAGGGCGTCGAGACCCCGCTCATCGCTACATCCGAGCTCAAGATCTCGGGCCATCACAATGTTATCAATGCCCTGTGTGCTGCCACGGCTGCCTTGGCAGTCGGTGCCGATGTCGATGGTGTCTGCCGCGGTCTGGCCTCGTTCCAGCCGCTCGAGCCGCGCGTGGAGCCGTGTGGCGAGATTGACGGCGTGCGCTATGTCAACGATTCCAAGGCGACCAACACCGATGCGGTCGAGAAGGCACTGACGGCATTTCCCGATGACGACGTGATCTTGCTGCTCGGCGGCCACGATAAGGGCACGCCGCTCACGGACTTCGCGCGCGTCGTTATGGACAACGTGCGCTCGGTCGTCTGCTTTGGCGATGCGCGCGAGCGCTTCACCGCCGCTATGGACGAGGCTGATGTCGATGGCGATGTGGATATCGCCCAGGCGGATGACCTGCGCGACGCCGTGGACGTTGCCCGTTCGCTCTCGAGCCGTGGTGACGTGATCTTACTTTCTCCTGCCTGCTCTTCGTTCGATGAGTTCTCGGGCTATGAGGAGCGCGGCCGCGTGTTTAAGGACTACGTGGCTCAGCTTGCCGCTACAGCGAAATCACAAATGGAATAGGGGTTGCGGTGAGAGAGGAGAGCCCCCGACAAGGTATGAGGAGGCCCGACTCGGACCGTGCTTCCTCACGTCGCATCACACCGCGTTCCGGCCGCGGCGGGCAGTCGTTTAGCGAACGCTATATTGCCGGTGTTCCCGCCCGTATCATGCGCCCCCGTCTGATATTCATGGCCTGCCTGTTTACCTTGGTGTGCTTTGGCCTGCTGATGGTGTACTCGGCGTCTTCGGTCGAGGCGCTGCACGAGAATGGCTCGGCGACGTTTTTTCTGGGTCGACAGGCCGCGTTTGCCGTGGTCGGTGTTCTGGCGCTGATTGCCATCGTGCGCGTTTTGCCGGACAGCTGGTTTGGGGAGGATGTGCTCAGGATCTTCCTCATCGGCATGATAGGGCTACTGCTTCTGGTGTTCTTGGTGGGCAGCGGCAGCCGTGGCGCCACGCGCTGGCTCAACATCGCCGGTATTCAGTTCCAGCCTTCCGAGTTTTTAAAGCCATTTGCCATTGCGTATTCGGCCATCATGCTTGATCGCTTCTTTTCACCCGGTGGCAACATCAACGAATTCCTTCGCAAGATGGGCATCTACCTGGGCATTTCGCTCTTTCTGATCTTTATCCAGCCCGATTTCGGTACTGTCCTGATCATCCTGTTGACCCTCATGTGCATGGCGTTGTTTGCGGGTCTCGACCCCAGATTTATCATTGGCGTGCTAATCTTCGGCATTCTCGTGATCGTGATTGCGCTTGTCGCAGAGCCGTACCGTATGGTGCGTATTCAGGTTGCCTTGAACCCTTGGGCCGACGAGTATGGTGACGGCTATCAGGCCACGCTTGCCATCATGGCCTTTGCCTCGGGCGGTCTGTTCGGCCGTGGCATCGGCAACTCAACCATGAAGTACTCGTATCTGCCCGAAGCGCACAACGACTACATCCTGGCCATCATTGGCGAGGAAGTCGGTTTTGTCGGAACCGTGCTGTTCTTCTTGGTGTTTGCGATGCTGATCTACTCGGCGTTTCGCATTGCCGAGCAGGCGACCGATCGTCGGGGCGCGCTTATGGCGTCTGGCTCCGCGGTCATTCTCGCGGTGCAGTTTTTGATTAACGCGCTGGGCATCCTCAACGTGTTTCCCATGACGGGCAAACCGCTGCCGTTTATTAGCTACGGCGGTTCGTCGATTATTGTGTCGCTCATGCTTGCCGGGTTGATCTTGCGCGTTTCGTACGAGAGCGCCCGCCGCGATGAGTATGACCGCCGCCGTGAGAGCTTTGCCGTTATGGATGAGAGTACCGCCGGCGTGCCCCACGTGCGCGGCGAGCGATCTTCGCGTAACGGTTTTACCGTCCTGGATGGCTCTGCGACCGAGCCGGCAGCTCGTCCACGCTCGCGAACGGCTCCGCAAGGTCGTCCGCAGCGCCCCAGCCCTCGCAACGCGGGCGGCGGATATAATCGAATCGATTTGAACTCGGACCCGTCGGCGCGTCTGCGTACCGACGACCAGGGACCGCGTGTACGAAGGGACTACCATGACCGATAAAATGACCGTTGCTATTGCAGCCGGCGGCACGGCAGGACACATCAACCCCGCGCTCGCCTTGGCTGAAGAACTGCGTGACCGTGGCCACCACGTTGTGTTCGTGGGCCAGTCGCGCAAGCTCGAGGGTCGTCTGGTCCCCGAGGCTGGGTTTGATTTTGTGCCCATTACGGTCACGGGCTTCGACCGCTCCCGTCCTTGGACGGCGCTGACCTCGCTGTGGCGTGTCAACAAAGCCAAGCGTGCGCTCGCCAGTCATTTCTCAAAGGTCGGCAAGCCCGATGCCGCCATTGGTTTTGGTGCCTATGTCGAGGTTCCGCTGCTGGGGTGGTGCAAGGGCGCGGGCGTTCCGTATCTGCTGCATGAGCAGAACTCTGTTCCGGGCCTGGCCAACAAGATGATGAACTCCCACGCCGCCCGCGTGTGCATCTCGGTGCCGGCAGCGCGTTCGGTCTTTGAGCGCGAAGGTGACCCTGACCACGTGCTCATGACCGGTAACCCCGTACGTCGCTCGGTGATCGAGGGCAATCGCGCTCGCGGCCGCAAGGCACTTGGTGTTCCCGAGGACGCTACGCTGCTGCTCGTCTTTGGCGGTTCACTTGGCGCCCAGCACCTCAACGAGCGCGTGGTTTCGCTCAAAAACGAGCTGCTTTCGCGCAAGAATCTCTATGTGTTGCATTCGACGGGTGCCGACGGCTTTGAGGAGACCGAGCGCGCTTTGGCGCTGACGCCCGAGGAGGCGAAGCGTTACCGCGTCCAGACATACATCGACAACATGGGCGATATGCTGGCTGCTGCCGATTTGGTGCTCTCGCGTTCGGGCGCATCGAGCGTGGCCGAGATCGCTGCGCTCGCCGTGCCTTCGGTGCTCGTGCCGTACCCGCATGCGACAGCCGACCACCAAACCACCAATGCCCGTTATCTGGTCGACGCCGGGGCCGGCGTGCTCTGCGCCGATGCCGATATCGACGGTTCTGCCTTTGCCGATGAGCTGCTGCACCTGGTCGATGACGCGGCGGCACGCGACGCCATGCGTCAGGCGGCGCGTGGTCTGGCTCAGGATAGGGCCGCCGCTCTTCTGGCGGATGCGGTAGAGGGTTTGCGTTAGTTAGACGGGATATCGTCGGTCGCCCTCGCGCTGATGCGGTAGGTGCGGTACAGTTAACGGGTTACAGGCAGTGTTTACGCAAGGAGTACACGAGCACATGGCTGATTCCCAGACTGCAACCTCCGCGCCCGAGTTTAAGAGCGCCCACTTTATCGGTATCGGCGGCGCCGGCATGAGCGGCATCGCCCTCGTTCTGCACGAGCGTGGTTATGCCGTTACCGGCTCCGACCTTAAGACGTCACGTTATATCCGCCAGCTTACCCGCGCTGGTGTGAAGGTGCATGTGGGCCATGAGGCCGCCACGATCGACGAGGTCAAGCCCGACGTGGTTGTTGTCTCCACCGCTATTCCGGAGTCCAACCCTGAACTCGTGCGCGCTCGCGAGCTTGGTATTCCCGTGTGGCCCCGTGCCAAGATGCTCTCTGCTTTGGGCCACGGCTACACCACCGTCGCTGTTGCCGGCACGCATGGCAAGACCACCACGTCTTCGATGTGCGCCACCATGCTCGACCGCATGGGCCTGGATCCGAGCTTCTTGATCGGCGGCATCGTCGAGGGCTATGACACGAACGGCAAGAACGGCTCGGGCGACTACTTTGTCGCCGAGGCCGACGAGTCCGACAGCTCCTTCCTGTTCCTGAACCCCAACGTGGTCATTGTGACCAACGTCGAGGCCGACCACCTCGATCACTACTCGGGTATCGAGGAGATCGAGGCAACTTTCGCCAAATTCATGAGCTTGGTGGGCGAGGACGGCACCGTCATCGTCTGCGGTGAGGACCCGCATCTGGTCGAGCTCGCCAAGTCGACGGGCCGTCACGTGCTTTCCTACGGCTTTGCCGAGAGCAACGACATCGTCTGCATGCACCCGGATGTCAAGGGCATCCAGAGCGACTTTATCGTTCGCTTTGAGGACGGCACTGAGCACGCTGTGGAGATCAAGAGCAATCCCGGTCGCCACAACATGCTCAACGCCACGGCGGTGCTCACCGTCGCCCATGTCCTGGGCCTTGACATCGACGCCGCCGCCAAGGCGCTCTCGAGCTTTGAGGGCGTCCGCCGTCGCTTTACCCACGTGGGCGATATCGATGGCATCACCGTGGTCGATGATTACGGCCATCACCCCACCGAGATCAAGGCGACGCTTGCTGCTGCTTCGTCGCTGGGCTACAAGCACGTCGACGTCGTGTTCCAGCCGCACCGCTATTCGCGCCTGCAGGCTCTGTGCGATGACTTTGCCGACGCATTCGCCAATGCTGACAAGCTGCTGTTGATTGACGTGTTCTCTGCCGGCGAGATGCCCATCCCGGGCGTCACGTCCAAGATGCTTGCCGATACCGTGCGCGCCAAGCATCCTGGCAAGGAGGTCGTGTACTGCTCCAGCCGTCTTGAGCTCAATCAGGAGCTCGAGCAGATGGTGGGCGAGGGCGATCTGCTGCTCACTATGGGTGCCGGTGACGTTACGACCGTCGGCCCCGAGTTCATTGAGTATCTGACTGCCAAGAAAGACGCTTAAGTCTAATGGGTCTGTTTAACGCCGTCATGGCGCTCTCGGGCATGATCGACACGGATGTGATCGAGGACGAGCGGCTTGCGGGTCATACGAGCTATCGTATCGGCGGCAAGGCCGACCTCATTGTGACGTGCCATAGCTATCATGCCCTCCGCCGCGCCGTGGCGGTGCTCGATCGCGAGCAGGTGCCGTGGGTCATTATCGGCAAGGGATCTAATCTGCTTGTTGCCGATGCAGGCTATCGCGGCGCCGTCATTTCGTTGGGGCGTGAGTTCCAGCGTACGGTTGTCGCCGAAGACGGTTGTACGCTGACGGTCGGTGCGGGCGTGATGTTTGCGCGCCTGGTCAACGATGCCCTGTCGCGTAGCCTCTCGGGCCTTGAGTTTGCCGTCGGCATCCCTGGTTCGGTCGGCGGTGCGATATCTATGAATGCCGGCACACGGACCGAGTGGATTGGCTCGCTGGTTGAGGATGTCGTAACGTTTGACCCGGCATCCGGTATCAAGCATTATGCGGGGTCCGAGATCACTTGGGGCTACCGCGAATGTAGCCTTCCCCGCAATGAGATCATCCTCGAGTGCGTGCTCAAGCTTAAACCGGCGCCCAAGGCCGACATTCGCGAGCGCATGGAACGGTACCTGACGAGGCGCAAGCGTACGCAGCCCATGGGTCGCGCATCCTGCGGGTCGGTCTTTCGTAACCCGCCCGATGCGAGTGTGGGCAAGCTTATCGAGGATTGTGGATTAAAGGGTTTTTCGATTGGCGGCGCGGAAGTTTCGCCCGTTCACGCTAATTTTATCGTTAATAACGGAACTGCCTCGGCCGATGACGTTGCCGCGGTTATCAGACATGTGCACGGAAAGGTGAGGGAGGCGTATGGCATCGAGCTCAGACCGGAAGTTAAATTCCTCGGCTTCTAGAGCATCGAAACCCACCTTCCGCCGCGCCGGAGGGCGTTCCGGCGCGCCTGCCAAACCTCAACGCAATACCGTCGCGCACTCTAAGTCTGTCGGGCATGCTCGACAGACCAGTCGTCCGGTCGTCGGCTCGCAGCTCGGTAATCGTCCGGCCGCAAAAAAGTCCTCGCGTCCCTCGGTGACGTCAAAGCCTGTTATGGGCGCCAAGCCTGCCCGTCCTATGGCAACTCCTAAGCCCTCGACAGGAACTAAGGCGGCGCGTCCGAGTCGCACGCTGGGCGCATCGAAACCGCGCTCGCTGACATCGGTGCCGGCTACCGCCAAGAAGCCTTCGGGTAAAAAAGGCGTCAACCCGTTGTCTTCACTTAGGGCGATGACAAATAAAACATCAGACGCCGCTTCTGTCGTTACAGGCAAAGGCAAAATCGTGGGCGGCGTTCTGGCCGTCTTGGCCGTGCTCGTCGTCGTTGCTATCGTGGTGATTAACTCTGGATTGTTTACCGCCACTGATATTCAGATTCAAGGCAGCGAGCATGTGACGAAGCACGATGCTATCCAGCTGATCGATTTGCCCGAGGGAACGTCGCTTTTTAACGTCGATCCCGACCAGATTACCGAGGACCTCAAGCAGAACCCGTGGGTCTCGGGCGTGGATGTCCAGCGTCAGTTCCCACATACGCTCATCATTACGCCGATGGAGCGCAAGGTCATTGCAATTGCCTATATCAGCTCCGATGACCTTGCCTGGGCCATCGGGGATGATGACACCTGGATCGCCCCGCTGTCGACGTCGGTCGAAGTGGATGACCAGGGCAACGTCATCACGACGGGGCAGGGCTCAAATACCTTGACCGGAATCGATGCCGCGCTGGCGCTCGCCAAGCATTATGGCGCGGTGTTGTTGACTGATGTCTCGGCGGATGTCGCTCCGGTTTCCGGCCAGGCGGTGAACTCCAAAGCCGTTAAGGCCGGCCTGGATTATGTGCGTGGTTTTTCGAGCGAGTTCTTGGGACAAGTCAAGGATATTTCCACGCCTTCGGTCGAAGCCATCTCGGCAAACCTCAATAACGGCATTGAGGTGTCGCTGGGCGATTCGAACGATATCGTCAAGAAGGAGCGCGTAGTCACCAAGCTGCTTTCGCAGGTAGAGGGCGTAACGTATATCAATGTGCGCTCTCCGGGTAACTATACATTTAGGAACGCTCCGACCTCGTAGCGCTGGTTGATGCTTTGTTGAGGGGCCATACCACGCCGTTTATCTGGTTTGTTTGGTTTTCACGGTCAATTATTTGACTGATACGTTCATAATGTGCAAACATAATACGGTTTACCTTTGCATTTACTTTCAACCTGAAGGTTAATGTGCGCAGGGGTCGACCCATGCTATGGCTATAACCTTTGTTCGGAGGACCGACATGCACGAGACAGAGATCAACAACTACCTTGCCGTCATTAAGGTGGTCGGCGTCGGCGGCGGTGGTACCAACGCGGTCAATCGAATGATCGAAGAGGGCATCCGCGGCGTCGAGTTTGTTGCCATCAACACCGATGCTCAGGCACTCGCGATCTCTGATGCCGATATCAAGGTGCACATCGGCACCGACCTTACCCGCGGCCTGGGCGCCGGCGCCAACCCCGAGGTTGGCCGCAAGGCTGCCGATGAGTCCCGCGACGACATTGCCGAGGCGCTCGCTGGCGCCGACATGGTGTTCATCACCTGCGGCGAGGGCGGTGGCACCGGTACCGGCGCTGCTCCCATCGTTGCCGATATCGCGATGAACGAGGTCGGTGCGCTGACCGTCGCCGTCGTGACCAAGCCCTTCACCTTCGAGGGCCGCAAGCGCAAGAAGAGCGCCGAGGAGGGCATTAAGACCCTCTCCGATTGCGTTGACACCATGATTGTCATCCCTAACGATAAGCTGCTCGACATCGCCGAGAAGAAGACCACCATGCTCGAGGCCTTCGCGATTGCCGATGGCGTCCTTTCCCAGGGCACCCAGGGCATCACCGACCTCATCACCGTCCCCGGTATCATCAACCTGGACTTCGCCGATGTTAAGACCATCATGAAGCAGGCCGGTACCGCCATGATGGGTATCGGTACCTCTTCTGGGGATACCCGTGCCGTCGACGCTGCCCAGCAGGCCATCTCCAGCCCGCTGCTCGAGAGCTCCATCGATGGCGCCACGCGCGTGCTGCTCTCCATCGCCGGTTCCAAGGACCTGGGCATCCAGGAGATCAGCGACGCCGCCGACGTTGTTGCCAACGCCGTCGACCCCGAGGCCAACATCATCTTCGGTACCGTTGTCGACGAGTCCCTGGGCGATCAGGTGCGTATCACCGTCATCGCTACGGGCTTCTCCGACTCCAACGTCAACCGTCAGGACGAGCTCTTTGCTGCTCAGCAGTCTCAGAGCAAGGCCGCTGCCTCCGCTGAGCCGCAGCGCACCGCTCCGGCCACCAGCCCGGCTCAGGCCGCTCCGACCCGCAACGTCGGTGGCACCGAGCTTCCTAACTTCGGCAACGATCAGTTCGAGCTTCCCGACTTCCTGAAGCGCGGTAGCTTCTAAGTCGTTCTTTGCATTGTTGTGCACAGGGGCGTGTCCGTATGGACGCGCCCTTTTTATTCAAGACTTTAGTCCGCTGGCCGCGCAGCGGCCAGCTTTAAACCACCCGCTACGCGGGTGGAGACAAACGGCTTTACAAAGCCACCCCTCCGACCGATATTGACGATTGTTCAGGCCGTCAAGAATTCGAGTCGAAGGGGTGGTCGCCATGGCCCAGAAGGCCTACAGCCTTTCCCACACGAAGTGGATGTGCAAGTACCACATCGTGTTCACGCCGAAGTATAGGCGCAAAGTGATCTACAACCAAATCAGGAGCGACATAGGGGAGATCCTCAGGAAGCTGTGCGAGTACAAGGGGATCGAGATAATCGAGGGGCACCTGATGCCCGACCACGTGCACGTGCTGCTGGCGATCCCGCCGAAGTACAGCGTCGCGAGCGTCATGGGCTACCTGAAGGGGAAGAGCTCGCTGATGATATTCGACAGGCACGCCAACCTCAAGTACAAGTTCGGCAACAGGAAGTTCTGGGCGGAGGGCTACTACGTGTCCACCGTCGGCCTGAACGAGGCGACGATCGCCAAGTACATCAGGGAGCAGGAGTCCCACGACATCGCGCTGGACAAGCTGAGCGTGAAGGAGTACGAGGACCCCTTCAAGAGGGGGTGATCCCGCCGGTTCGACCGGCGCGCCACGGGTCAAGATGCACTAGGCCTGGACGAAGTCCGGGCCCGCGCCTTTAGACGCGAGCCCGGGGCCCGTGGGTTATACCCTAAGAGCAAACCACCCTTTTTAAGGGTGGTTCTGATTTGTTGAACACATGGTCGCTACGTCCGCGCCCGGTTCAAACGGTCAGCAATCATCCGTGAACGGTATTTGTTCAAAAAAGAACAAAGATAAACAAATAGTTGTTGCAGTTACTGTTCGAATGTGTTCAAATAAACATGAACAGTGAAGAACCGCACATTCAGATGCCCGGACCTGAACGCGATTCAACACTTCCAAACAGAAACTACGCACCTGCGTATCTCTCAAGGAGGATGTCATGAGGGTTGTAATCGCTTCCGATGCCGACGGTATGTCGATGAAGGAGTCCATCAAGGAGATGCTCATCGCCGACGGTCACGAGGTCGTCGACTATTCCGAGACCCCTGCCGCGGACTTTGTCGATTCCGCGACCGCCGTTGCCAAGGACCTGCTGGAGCACAAGGATTCCCAGGGCTTTGCATTCGATAAGTACGGCGTCGGCTCCTATATGGCCGCCGTCAAGATCAAGGGAATGGTCGTCGCTAACATTTCCGACGAGCGCTCCGCCTACATGACCCGCGAGCATAACGGCTCGCGCATGGTCACCATGGGCCCGGGCGTTGTGGGCACCGAGGTCGCCAAGAAGATCGCCCGCGAGTTCCTGCGCGCCCAGTACGCCGGCGGCCGTCACCAGATCCGTGTCGACATGCTCAACAAGATGGCCTAACGAGAGCCACCGAGAACTCGAACTTCTACCTCAACTTGTGAATTCAGACGAAAGGACGTTCTGATGAAGAAGACCATCGCAATCGGTTGCGACCATATCGTTACGGACGAGAAGATCTATCTGGCCGACCGCCTGGAGCAGGCTGGCTACAAGGTGCTCGACTGCGGCACCTACAGCCACACCCGTACGCACTATCCCATCTACGGTAAGGCCGTGGGCGAGACTGTTGCCAGCGGCAAGGCTGACTTTGGCGTGGCCCTGTGCGGCACCGGCATCGGCATCACTAACGCCGTCAACAAGGTTCCCGGCGCCCGCTGCGCCCTGGTTCGCGACATGACCTCTGCCCTGTATGCCCGTCGCGAGCTCAACGCCAACATCGTGGGCTTTGGCGGCAAGATCACCGGCGAGTTCCTGATGGCCGACATCATGCTTGCCTTCCTGGAGGAGCCCTACGAGAAGACTCCCGAGCACGATGCCCTGATCGCCAAGATCGATGCCTGCAACAAGGCCGACGCCGAGGCTCAGACTGACCCGCACTTCTTTGACGAGTTCCTGGAGAAGTGGGACCGCGGCGAATACCACGACTAGTGGGGTTACGCGTTTTTACCAAACCGCGTAACGGGTCGACGCTGCGAAGCCATCTGGCGGGCTAGCTGCTCCGATAACACGTTTGCTTGCTTGGCTTGAGTGCTTCGCTCTTGGCGGTACCAGGCATTCTGCAGCTTTTCAATTGACGGCTCGCGTTTCTGTGAGGGG
>CALLST010000321.1:0-1846 GCA_938011875.1 uncultured Collinsella sp.
GGCTGGACCGCACGTATCCGGTCAGCTCAATCGCTTGCTTAATGCGCTCGGCCTTGTCCGCCGAGATATATCCACCGTTGAGGTAGCGCGAGACGGCGGCGCTCGAAACGCCGGCCAGCTCGGCCACATCCTTCATCTTTACCACGAGTACCCCTGTCATTGAAATCGCTTTCACCATGATACCCGTGAAGACGGCATGCGAACCAAATCGGCCCACCCAGGTCGAGCATACGCCAGCGAGCGCGCGGATGGCGTCGGCATAGGGCATATCCACACCGTCCGAGAACACCTCGACGGCCATCTCGACCTTGTCACCGCGCATGGTCTTGGACTTGACGGTGAACTTGGTGCGCCCAAACGCGCGCACAATATCGTCGCCGGTAGTCTGGCCCGTATAGTGAATGACCATCATGTACACACGCGCCTTGTCCTGGTGGCTCGCAAAGCCGGCGATCATCACCACGATGACCACCGCCGTGAGCCCCACGAGCGCATACATGCCGGCGCCTGCCGTAATGCCTGTGGTAATGGCCCAAAAAAGATACAGCAGGTCGAGCGGGTCCTTAACCGCCGTACGATAGCGGACGATTGACAGAGCACCGACCATACCGAGTGAGATGACCACGTTCGTCGAGATCGCGAGCGTGACCATGCAGGTAAGCACGCACATGCCTACAAGCGTCACGGCAAAGCTGCGCGAATACACCACGCCGGTAAAAAAGCGCTTGTACACGTGATAGATCAGGATGCCCATGGCGAGCGCCACGAGCAGCGAAAGGCCAATCTTGGCAGGGTCGACCTGGCCAAACGCCTCCAAAACGGAGTTCTTAAAAAAGTCCCTGGTGCTCATGGTCTAAATATCCCCTCGGTTCTCAAAATCCGATTCCCAGTAATTAAATCCGCGCAGGTAGGCGGTCTTTTCGTAACACAGGCAGTACTTGGAGACCGCCGTGAGTTCGGCCGCGCCCGGCGGCACCATATCGCGCACCAGCTGCGGGCAAAACTCCGTAAACTTGACCTCCATCACCAGCTTGCCGGGCTCCAGGACCGGCAGCGCGGGCAGCGTCGCGTCAAAGATATCGAAGCTTCCCACCGCGGCACGCACGTTCATGTCAAACGTAATGCGCACGGTGCCCTCATCCATCACCCACGGCTCGCGCTCGTAATCCACGATGGTCCGCGGGCGCATCATGTTGCAGATGCACTCGATGTAGAACTCGCGGCAGAGCGGATAGGGGCTCCTCAGCAAAAAGTCGTAGTCGCCGGCCAGAATCTGCTCAAACTCGCCGCGCGTGAGCGGCGCATCCTCCTTGTAAATCCAGCTACCGTACTTCTTTTTGCGCTCGAGCTTAATCACCTTGTCGCTGCCGTTATAGATGCGTACGCGATACTTTTTGCGCATGAGAATGCCGGCGTCTTTTTCCTCGTAGGCCGAGTTGCAGTAGTCGTCAAAATACAGGCTGCGAATAGTGTAACCGCCCGCCCGCGCATGCTTGTCCAGCTTAAACACCGGCGCCATGCGACAGGCAAGCGCGGCGTGCTCGCCCTCGTTAATGAGATATTTGAGCTCGTGGCGGTAACGCTCCTGCGTGGTACGCACAGGCGGAGCCGCCAAGCGCTCAAGCAGCGCGCTAGCCCTCCTCATACGTGTCCTCCACGACCTTACCGCCGTCTTGCACGTAAAAACACTTCATGCCGTAGTGCTTGCCGTCGTCGGTCACATAGTAGTCAAACGCATCTTGCGTATAGTCGTCGGAGTTGGTAGCACGCACGCGCACAAAATACTGGCCGGTATCGGGCGCATCGCAGGTCACCTCGGGAAGTAGCACGTCCTCAGCCTTAAAAA
>CALLST010000322.1:0-3359 GCA_938011875.1 uncultured Collinsella sp.
GCTCGCGGCGTGCCGCATGTTTGTGGATGAGGCCCGTGCCTTTGGCGCCGCGTGCATCTGCACCACGTGCACGAGTGCCGCGCGCGATGCGTCCAATGCCGCGCTGCTGCTGGACGGTCTGCGCGATCTGGGGCTCGAACCGCAGGTGATTCCGGGCGAGGTTGAGGCGCGCCTGACGTTTTTTGGCGTAGCGCACGACTTTGCAGGCGAGCGCATCATCGTCGCCGATTCGGGTGGCGGCTCCACGGAGCTCGCGACGGGCGTCTATGCGCCTGAGCGCGGGGTCTTTGCGCTGGAGGGAACGCGCTCACTGGACATCGGTTGCCGTCGCGTGACGGAGCGGTTTTTCTCGGCGCTGCCGCCCGCACGCGGCGAGCTTGCTGCCGCTGCCTCGTGGGCAGGCGAGCAGTTCGCCGCCTATTTTGAAGGCCTGCCCAGCGACTTTGAGCGCGCCGAGCGTCTGGTCGCGGTGGGTGGCACGGTGACTACGCTGGTGGCTCTGGTCCACGAGCTGGAACCGTACGATTCGAGCTTTGTTCACCTACGCGAGCTGTCGCTGGAGCAGGTCTCGGCCGCTATCGAGCGCATGTCTGTGTTGGACGCGGAAGGCATCGCCGCGTTGCCAGGCGTGCAGCCCAAACGCGCGGGCGTGATCTTGGCTGGCGCCGTGGTGATCCGCGAGCTCATGCGAGCCGGCGGCTACAAGACGCTCACCGTAAGCGAGAACAGCCTACTCGCCGGCATGGCCGCCACCATCAACGAGGCTCTCGACGGTGCGACCCCCACCATCTCCTGGACCCCAGAGCTCAGCACCCTCTAAATAAGTTGCGGTGAAATAGTTCCTAAATAAGCTGGTAAACGGTATAAACAGGATCTATTCCACCGCAACTTAGAGCCCCGCCGGCGTCCAAAAGAAACGGGCCCGCATCCCTTGGGGACACGGACCCGTAAAAGCCAAATGGTAGGGGCGGTGGGACTCGAACCCACAATCCTTGCGGCGAGAGATTTTAAGTCTCCTGCGTATGCCAATTCCGCCACGCCCCCGTGAGACTAGAAGTCTAGCACAAGCCGTCCGTTACGCGTTGACGGCCATCGAGTGTTGGCCCGACTTCTCCAGGAACTCCTGGAACTTGGCTTCGTCGCCCTTGTTCTTGTACTGCAGGGCCAGCAGGTACTCCAGTCGGCAGCGCTTGACCGGGTCGTCGCCGACATCCTCGAGCATGCGCTCCAGCTCGGGAATGTCGTTGTGGCGCTTGAGGATCATCGTGTCGTACATCAGCTGGCATTCGTGTGCGACTGCCTCGGCCTGACCGCCCTCAAAGCCCTTGATCTCGTGCAGGAGCTCCTTGGATTTTTTGCGGTCCTCCTGGCCAACATAGTAGTTAAAGGCTTTGATCACCAGGTCGACGCGCTGCATCTTGGGGAGGTTGAGCCCCAGCAGCAGATCGAACATCTCGCTGGCACGCTCGTGGTCCTCGCGCAGCAGATAGGAGTTCAGGCGCAGGTAGTCGCGGTTGTAGCGTGGGTACAGCATGCTGGTGAGTTTGCCGTCGAGCAAACGATCGAACTCGTCCCACTGCTTGGCGGCCATCAATTGCTGCAGGCGTTTAAACGTGGTGCGTTTTTTGACGCTAAAGAACACCGACACGGCGATGCAGATGATAACGACGGCGGTCCAGAGGGTGCGGGAATCGGGCATATTAGGGTCCTTAGTCGCTCATAAAGCGAGCGGTATGACAACACGTACTAGATGTATTATACGCAGCGCGCAAGCAAACTGGCATAAAAGCTCATCGAGGCCGAGTGCCATCGCTCGCTGCGGTACACTTACCTAAAGTAAACCATGAAGGGAGACACTACCTATGAAGAAGATTGTTTTGGCTTGCGGTGCTGGCGCTGCTACTTCCACACTCGTTGCCCAGAAGGTCGCCACCTTGCTCGACGCCAACGGTTACGCCGACAAGTACGAGATCGTGCAGTGCGCCATCTCCGAGGCCAAGGACTACTGCGACGAGGGCGCCGACCTGCTGATCGCCACCACCGTTGCCCCCGAGGGCCTCACCTGCCCGTACGTGAGCGGCGTGCCCTTCATGACCGGCATGAACCGCGTCGCTGCCGAGAAGGCCGTTCTCGACGTCATGGCTCAGTAGGCACTGCCTGTATGAGTGAGCAGAACGTCAACCCGGTCGAGCTCTTTGGCATGCGCGTTGCCCATGCGGGCATTAACGCCGCCGACCCGGCAGACGCCCTGGAGATCGCGGAGCTGTTCTCGACGATGATGGGCCTGCCCGTCATCGAGACCCCGGTTTCGTACTTCAACGATTCGCTGGTCGAGGTCATGAAGCAGAACGGTCGTGGCACCAAAGGCCACATCGGCTTTGCCGTTAACGACATCGATGCAGCTGAGAAGTGGTTTGCCGAGCGCGGGCTCGAGGTCAACGAGGAGTCGCGCGCGCTGCTACCCGACGGTGGTACCAAGCTCGTGTACTTTAAGCGCGAGTTCGCCGGCTTCGCCGTGCACCTGTGCCGCGAGTAGTGTACAAGCTGCCATAGCTAGCAAAAAGGGATAGGGCCGCGTGGCCCTATCCCTTTATTTATGCCGAGGGGCTTCCTACCGCGGCAGGCGAATCGTAAAGCGGCTGCCGACGCCCTCGACCGAGGTCACGCCGATGACGCCGCCGTGGCTATCGACGATCCACTTGGCGATGGCGAGCCCCAGGCCCGAGCCCTGCGCTCCGGCATCGCGCGCGTTGTCGGCGCGGTAGAACCGCTCGAACGCGTGAGCTGCGGATTCCTGGTTCATGCCGATGCCCTCGTCCTCAACACTTATGTCGATCGTGCCCATGCCCGCATCGGGCGTTATGCCAAATGTGACGGTCGTTCCCGCATCCGAGTACTTGGCGGCGTTTTGCACGATCACGCGCAGAGCCTGCTTCACGAGCGCGACATCGACGGACGCGTCGCAGCGCGGGTCGCTGACAAGCGCAGCGTCAAAAGCCAGCCGATACGTGTGCTCGGTATCGATCATCTGCGATTCTTCGCATACCTCGTCGACCAGTGCGGCCAGGTTGGTATGCGCACGCCGCAGGACCGTGCGCCCGGCATCGCCGCGCGCCAAAAACAGCAGCTGCTCCACGAGCTCCTGCATGTGCTCGCTTTCGGCCTTGAGGGACGCGATGGATTCCGCCAGCACGTCCGGGTCGTCTTTGCCCCAGCGGTCGAGCATGTTTACGTAGCCCTGAATCACCGCGATGGGCGTGCGCAGCTCGTGGCTCGCATCGTTGACAAAGCGCATCTGCTGCAGCTTGGCCTCTTGCATCTGGCGCAGCAGGCGGTTGAGTGCGACCTCGATGCTTGCC
>CALLST010000323.1:0-5739 GCA_938011875.1 uncultured Collinsella sp.
GTCCTGATCAACTGCGGCATCGACCCCGAGAAGTACACCGGCTTCGCCTTTGGTATTGGCGCCGAGCGCGTCGCGGCCCTGCGCTACGACCTGCCCGACCTCAGAACGCTTATGACGGGCGATATGCGCTTCTTAAATCAGTTCTAGGCCCGGCGGCTTTCCCAAGCACCGCACCTTGCCTTTCAATCGTCGGTTGCGTACCTAAGTACGCGGCCCTCCTCTTTCAAGGCAATCTGCCGCACCTCGAACGGTCGACAAATACTAGAGAGTCTTAATACGAGTGCCCGCGGCAGTATCCTCGATCGTCAGGCCCAGGTCCTTGAGCTGGTCGCGGATGGCATCGGCCAGATCCCAGTTCTTGGCGGCGCGGGCCTCGGCGCGGGCCTCGAGAATCTTGGCAGCGGCCTCGTCCACGTCGTCACCCGTGTAGGCAACCAAACCGGCGGCAACGCCCAGCAGACCCAGCGGCAGCTCGACCTTGGGCTCGGGGAGCTCAACGCCAAGCGTATCGAGCAGCTCGGCCAACGTGTCGGCGGCGGCAAGCGCGGCGGCCTTGTCGGCAGCGTCGCCCGCCTGCTCCAGGTACTGGTTGCACTCGGTCACAAAGCCAAAGACGGCACCCATGGCACCGGCGGTGTTAAAGTCGTCGTCCATGCACTCCTTAAAGGTGGCACGGGTCTCGGCGGCCTTGGCGGCAAACGCCTCGGCGGCAGCTGCATCGGCATCGGCCGTCGCATGGTTCGCGGCCCAGCGCAGGTTCTCGACCGTACCGGCGATACGCGTGAGCGAGTTTTCGGCACCCTCCAGGCGCTCCCAAGAAAAATCGAGCGGCGAACGATAGCTCGTCTGCAGCATCAGCAGGCGCAGGGCGGCAGCGGAGTGCTGCTCGAGGACCTCGGCCAGCGTAAAGAAGTTGCCGAGCGACTTGGACATCTTCTCGCCGTCAACCAGCAGCATGCCCGTGTGCATCCAGGTGTTGGAGAAGCCCTGGTGCCAGGCGCAGGTGGCCTGAGCGCACTCGTTCTCGTGATGCGGGAAGGCAAGGTCGGAGCCGCCGCCGTGGATGTCGATCGGAGTGCCCAGGTAGCGATGCACCATGGCGGCGCACTCGGTGTGCCAACCGGGACGGCCCTCGCCCCAGGGGCTCGGCCAGCTGGGCTCGCCGGGCTTGGCGGCCTTCCACAGGGCAAAGTCGAGCGGATCGTTCTTGTCCTCGTTCTCCTCGATGCGCGCGCCAACCATAAGGTCGTCGATGTTGCGGCCCGAGACCTGACCATAGTTGGGATCGCTGCGCACGGCAAAGTACACATCGCCGTTATCGGCTGCGTAAGCGTGGCCCTGCTCGATAAGCGTCTTGATCATGGCGATCATGGGGCCGATCTCCTTGGTGGCGCGGGGGCGCACATCGGGATCGAGCACGTTGGCGGCGCGCATGACGCCGATGAACTTGTCGGAGAACTCCGTCGCGACCTCGGCAGCCGTACGGCCCTGCTCGTTGGCGCGCGTGATAATTTTGTCATCGACATCGGTGAGGTTCTGGGCGAACGTGACCTCGTAGCCGCTCGCGATGAGCCAGCGACGAATTACGTCAAAGCTGATGAACGTGCGGGCATTGCCGATGTGGATGTTGTCGTAGACCGTGGGGCCGCACACGTACATGCGGACCTTGCCGGACTCGATGGGCTGGAACTCTTCCTTTTTATGGGTAGCGCTGTTGTAGATACGCATTCGTTACTCCTTAACGGTTTTCTGTAGCAGGCAGACGGCCCAAGCGCCGATTCCCTCGCCTTGGCCTTCCCAACCGAGCTTTTCGGTCGTGGTGGCGGCAACGCCCACGTTTTCGACGTCAACGCCCAGGGCATGGGCAAGGTTGGCGCGCATGGCATCGCGGTGCGGAGTGATCTTGGGTTGCTGACAGGCAATGGTGCAATCGGCATCGACAAACTCAAAGCCCAGCTCGCGCGCATAGTCCATCACGCGAGCGAGCAGCACCATCGAATCGGCACCCTCGTAGGCGGGATCGGTGTCGGGGAATAGCTTGCCGATGTCTCCCCCGCGGCAGGCGCCCAGAATGGCGTCGGCCAAGGCGTGCGCGAGCACATCGGCATCCGAGTGGCCCAGCAGGCCGCGCTCGTAGGGAATGTCGACCCCGCCGATGATACATCGACGCCCCTCCACCAAACGGTGGACGTCGTAGCCGTGGCCAATGCGCAGGTTACTGAACATGGGGAAGGTCCTCTCCCTCAGCCATGCGGCCAAGCAGAATCGCGGTTACGGGACGCAGGTCCTCGGGCAGCGTCACCTTAAGGTTATCGCGCGGGCTCTGGACACAGCGGACGCGCCCGCCCATGCGCTCGACCAGCGATGAATCGTCGGTACCGATAAAGCCCTCGGCGATAGCTGCGGTGTGAGCGCGCTTCATGGCGTCGACGCTAAAGATCTGCGGCGTCTGCGCAGCCCAATAGAGCTCGCGCGGCGGCGTCTCGACGATATTATCGCCGTCGACGATTTTGAGCGTGTCGATCGCGGGCTGACCGCACACGACACCGTCGAGCGAACGGTCGCCCACAAGCACGTCGATAGCGTGATCGATGGCCTCGGTGGTAATGAGCGGACGAGCGCCGTCGTGAATGGCGACATATTCGAAACCCGCCGGAACCGCATGCACGCCGGCACGGGTGGAATCCTGACGGGTATCGCCGGCATCGGCAAAGCTGATGGGCGTGTCATAGTCAAACGGGTCGATGGCCAGGCGGCGCATCTCGGCACGGCGCTCGGCAGGGCAAACCACGACGATGTGGCCGACCTTGTCGCTCCGATCGAACGCGCGGATGGACCAGCTCATGAGCGGACGGCCCGCCACGTTAACGAGCTGCTTGCCGCCGGGATTTCCAAAGCGCTGGCCGCTGCCGCCGGCAACGACCACGGCGCATACGGGCGCCATTATGCGTTCCCCTGTTTGGTGCCCTTCATGCGGTACAGGGAGTCCGCAAGAATGGCAGGGTTGTTAACGCCAAAGTCGCCCAGGCGCTCCGGATCCTCGCTGATGTCGTCCATGAGCTCCTGCAGCGAGCCATACTCGTCGACGATCTTCTCGGCCACGCCGTCGCGCACGACGGACACGCGCGAAAGCGTGCGCAGGCCCAGCGGCGTCATGACGGAGTCCTCGTCCAGGTCGTCATAGCCCAGAACTGCCGCCACGTGCTGCGGGTCGGATAGGTCCTTAGGCGTCATACGGGCAAGCTCAGCGCGGATCTTCTCGGCGTTGGCCTCAGAGGAATCGCTTGCGTAGTCGCGGATCATCAAGTCGTATTCGGTATCCATGCTGGAGCCCGCGAGCTGCTCGAGCTGCATCTGCACGAGCTTGCCCTGGTTACCCAGCTTGACGATGCAATCCTTAAGCTCGGTCTTTGCCTGTTGCATGATCTCGAAACTCGAGAAGATGCCGGTGATGTCGGCGAGCGTAACGTAGTCGTCGAGCTCGAGGGCCGTCAGGCGCAGCAGGGAGCGATCGAGCGACTGACGGGTGGTCTGGAGCGTGGCGACGAGCTGGTTGACCGAGCTCATGATGGTGGTGACGGGCTGGATCTCGTAGCTCTTGCCGTGAACGTACACGTTAACGACGGCGCGACGGGCCGAGACCGAGATCACGATGGCATCGGTGAGCACCGACATGCGAGCGGCAGTACGGTGACGCATGCCCGTCTCACTCGTGGCAAGCGAGGGATCGGGATTGAGGTGGAAGTTGGCGCGCAGGATCTGGGTGAGGTCGCCATCGATGACGATGGCACCGTCCATCTTGGAAAGCTCGAACAGGCGGTTCGAGGTAAACGAAATGTTGAGCGGGAAGCCGTCGTTACCGGCAGCGAGCACGTTTTCGGTGTCGCCGACGCAGATAAGGGCACCCAGGTGACCAGCAATGATCATATCGAGGGCGGTGCGGATCGGCTGGCCGGGGGCAGTCAGGCGAATAGCCTGTTCCATACGCTTTTGCAGCTCGTTCTTATCCAAGGCATCGCTCCCATCGTATACGCTCCATAAACGCTAAATAGTTTCTCACGGTTTGTCCCCGCAGCAGCCACGAAATCCGATGCTTACAGAATGAGCGAACACCGCTTAGGTAGCTCATTTGGGACGGGGCACTTTTGACTGCTCATGTGGTAGCATCGGGTCTCACATAAATGAGGGAGTAGTCGTGTAATCGGGTTCGCCCGCAGAGAGGGAGCCAGACTATGGGACTCGCAGAGCTCGTGTTGCTCGCCGTTGGCCTTTCGATGGACGCCTTTGCCGTTTCCATCTGCAAGGGTCTCGGCATGAAAAAGATCAACCTTAAAGTCGCCGTGGTGCTCGGCCTGTTCTTTGGCGGCTTCCAGGCCGGCATGCCCGTAATCGGATGGGCGCTCGGCAGTCAATTCATGGGCATCATCGGCCCCATCGACCATTGGATCGCCTTTGTCCTTTTGGCCTTCATCGGCGGCAAAATGCTGTGGGAGGCCTTTACCGAGGACGAGGACGAGAGCGACAACAAGAATGCCGAGAAGATTGACCTGGTAGAATACCTGGTTCTCGCCATTGCCACCTCGATTGACGCCCTGGCCGTAGGCATCTCGTTTGCGGCGCTCTCGGTTGACATCGTGCCCGCTGTATCGCTTATAGCCATCACAACCTTTATCTTCTCCATCGCCGGCGTGGCGATCGGCCATACCTTTGGCGCGCGCTACGAAAAGCCTGCCACCATCGTGGGCGGCGTCGTGCTCATCCTCATCGGCCTCAAGATTCTGCTTGAGCATCTGGGGATCCTCGCGATATAAAAAACGCCTCTCATAAGCTCAACGTCAACGTGGAAGTCTCATGCAGAGTTTTGCATAAGGCCTTTTCATGCAGACTTTTGCATGTCATACTGATATGCAAAAGTCTGCACGTTAGGAGATCGCCGTGGATACCCTTCCCATCACCACACCGCGCCAAGCTGGTATCTATGTGCGCCAGGCACGCGAGTCACAGGGGATCACCCGTGCGACCCTCGCTAAAAAAGCCGGTGTTTCGGAGCGTCTGCTCGCATCGCTCGAGCTAGGAGATGCCACCGGCATTCGACTCGACAAGCTATTGGCAATCTTCAATGCTCTCGGACTGGCGCTCGCCGCTCAAGGGGATATAGGCGAAACGAAAAATGAGCAATCAGCCAACGTTCCGCGTGCCGATTTGCAACCTCACAGTACCCCCAGACGCCATCGCGCTCAACGTCCCTCTCATAGCTACCGTTGCTGCGCCGCCATTCCGGTTCTTGCAGACGCCCCCTTTACGTCCGAGGTCTACGACAAAGCCTTCGCAGATTTCGCCATGTCCAATCTCGGAATCTCGATTGCCACAAACGCATCTGCCCAAGCAAAGCCTGAAGGGAACACTTCTGAGCACTATGAACATTAGCTAATTTGGGACGTGTCTCTTTTAATTACTTCAATCAGCGAACGTGTCCATATCTAAAGTAGCCAAAACCCCATTACACATGACGCACGAGAGAGCAAAATTCACCGACATGAGAATCACGAAAAGCCATGACCCTTTACACCGAAACAACTCGTGAACCGTCTTCTTAAACATGCCAGCTCCCATCAAGCGACCTTTTATCCAAAACTGAATTTGTTCGCCGCTTAATCGCCCCATATATCCCTTGTTGTAAATTCTTGCTCAAGACATTATCGCGGGTTGCGGTGCCCAGGATCCCATTTCGCCTTTATA
>CALLST010000324.1:0-9377 GCA_938011875.1 uncultured Collinsella sp.
ATTAAAGCGAATGTCGAACGTCTGAAGGAACCAGATGACCACGGTAGCAGCAAAGATAATGGTAAAGGCTTTGGTAATAAAGTCTTTGGCCTTATCCCATGCCAGCATCACCGTCGTCTTGACGCTCGGCAGGCGGTAATTGGGGAGCTCCATGATAAACGGCACCGGGTCGCCCTTAAATGCCGTGCGGTTGAGCACCAGGGCGGCAATGCAGCCGACCACGATACCAATCAGATAGAGCGAGACCATGGCGGGAACCGTCGCCTGTGGGAAAAACGCCCCGCACAGCAGACCGTAGACCGGCAACTTGGCCGAGCAGCTCATGAACGGCGTGAGCATGACCGTCATCTTGCGGTCGTGCTCGGATGGGAGCGTACGGGTCGACATGATAGCCGGCACGGTGCAGCCAAAACCGACGAGCATGGGCACGAAGCTGCGGCCCGACAGGCCAAAGCGACGCAGCACTTTATCCATGACAAAGGCCACACGCGCCATGTAGCCGGAGTCTTCCAGAATGGAGAGGAACAAAAAGAGCACGACGATAATCGGCAGGAAGGTCAGCACGCTGCCCACGCCCGTAAGCACGCCGTCGACAGCCAACGAGCGCACCACGTCGTTGGTGCCGAACGCTTTGAGACCCGCATCGGCCGAGGCGATGATGGCAGCAATGCCGTCCTCCATAAGTCCCTGCAACGCCGCGCCGATCACGCCAAACGTCAGCCAAAAGACAAGGCCCATGATCACCAGAAACGCCGGAATGGCTGTGTAACGACCTGTCAGGATGCGGTCGATCTTGACGGAGCGCACGTGCTCGCGGCTCTCGTGCGGCTTGACGACGCAGCGCCCGCACACGTCGCCGATAAAGCTAAAGCGCATGTCGGCCAGCGCGGACAGGCGGTCGGTGCCGGCCTCGCCCTCCATCTGGGTAATGATGTGTTCGATGGCGTCGAGCTCGTTGCGATCCAGGTGAAGCGCCTCGGTCACCAGCTCGTCGCCCTCAACCAGCTTGGTCGCCGCAAAACGCACGGGAATGTGCGCCGTCGCGGCATGGTCCTCGATAAGGTTGGCGATGCCGTGAATGCAGCGATGCAGCGCGCCGCCGTCCGGACCATCGGGCGCGCAGAAGTCCAGGCGACCGGGGCGCTCGCGGAACCGCGCCACGTGCAAGGCATGATCCACCAACTCGCCAATGCCCTCGTTGCGGGCAGCACTAATGGGAACAACAGGCACGCCCAGCAGGCTCTCGAGCAGGTTGACGTCCACGGCGCCGCCGTTGGCCGTCACCTCGTCCATCATGTTGAGCGCGATGACCATAGGACGGTCAAGCTCCATGAGCTGCAGTGTCAGGTACAGGTTGCGCTCGATGTTGGTGGCGTCGATGATATCGATGATGGCGTCGGGGTGCTCATCCAGGATAAACTGGCGGCTTACGATCTCCTCGCCCGTGTACGGCGACAGAGAATAAATGCCGGGCAGGTCGGTAACGCTTGCCTCGGGGTGGTTGCGGATGGTGCCATCTTTGCGGTCGACCGTCACGCCAGGAAAGTTACCGACATGCTGGTTGGAGCCCGTCAGCTGGTTGAACAGCGTGGTCTTGCCGCAGTTTTGGTTGCCGGCGAGGGCAAAATGCAGCGGTGCGCCCTCGGGCACGGCCGTCTTGGCAGCACGAGGCGAATACGTCCCCTCGCCCAGGGCCGGATGCTCCGTCGTGCCGATTGCGGCGTTAGCGCGCGGACCCGTATCGGTGTCGTGAATGCCCACGAGCTCGATGCGAGCGGCATCGTCCTTGCGCAGCGTCAACTCGTAGCCACGCAGGCGAATCTCGAGCGGATCGCCCATGGGGGCATACTTCATCATGGTAACTTCGGTGCCCGGCGTTAGACCCATGTCCAAAATATGCTGTCGAAGCGCCTGATCGTCGGATGTCACCGATGCGACAACGGCGTCCTTTCCAATCTCGAGTGTATCGAGCCTCACGTCCGCGTTCCTCCCCCGGCGCCCACAGGGCGTTGCATTTTGTTTATCTTGGCTAACCGTTTGCCATGGCTAACCATTTAACCACGCATGATAGCGCGAACACATAGTGACGTTCAATTAACAGATTGCCGCCCTGGCGGGCTCGCAGCGTCAAGTGGTTACGCGGTTTGGTAAAACGCCGTAACTAAAACCCGTGGCGCTCCAGGAAGCGGAAGGCTAGGCAAATCCAGGGACGGACTGCCACCTGCTTGTCCTCGTTGTCGACCGCGGTGTTGGCGTTGCCGAGCGAAAGGCCGTGACCGCCCTGGTCAAAGACGTGCATCTCGCATGCAACGCCCTCCTCGGCCATGCGCTGCGCAAACGGGTAGACCTGCGCGATCGGCGCCGTCTTGTCGTCGGACACGCCCCACACAAAGGTCGGCGGCATCTGACGCGAAACATGCGTGGTGGGGCAGATATCGGCCAAATGCTCGTCAGTTGCCTCGCCACCCGTCACCATCGACAGGTAGTCGTTGAGCAAATCGCGCCCCGTCTTGCCGCCCGTCTTGGGTACGCGCAAGTCAATGCGCGGATCGCGCGTCTGCATGTCGCGCACATAGGCAAAGTCGAGCAGCGGATAGCCCAGCACCACGGCATCGGGACGAATGTCGTCCGGACGTGCCCCGGCAAGTGCCGCGAAGGGGCCGGTCTTCCACTGCGTTGCCAACGAGGCGCAGATCATGCCGCCCGCCGAGAATCCCACGACGCACACGCGCTTAGGATCGACATGCCACTCGTCGGCGTTGGCGCGCACCGTGGCGACCATCTTGGCAAGATCTGCCTGGGGGTGCGGAAAGCTCACGTCACCCGTAGAGCTCGTGACATAGTTGAGCACAAAGGCCTGGTAGCCGCGGTCCAAAAACGCAAACGCCACCGGGTCCTGCTCGTGCGGAGCGATATGCGTAAACCCGCCTCCGCCGCAGATGATCACCGCGGGGCGGCGGCCATTGGGCTTGTCGGGCAGCGGCTCGGCACCCAGATACGTAAACGTCGCCGGATAATCCTCGGTCGGCTCCTCGCCCCACAGCGCATGGTTCTCGACAATCATATGTGCTCCCTTCGCGCAAATTATGCGCCCTTGTTTTTCGCCTTCAAGCGTACCCCACTTGAACCCGTGGCGCAGAAACACTCCGGCAATAAGTTTCCCTTCAACTGATATATCACATAATCCCAGTTCAGAGGTATCGTTGAGCAGCGTAGAATAGGGGCGTTGACCAAGCCGCGAAACACATGTGAAACGTTTCCGGCAAACCAAACGCGCGATATGCGCCTATTTAAGTTGGAGGCAACTATGGGTCTGCTCGATTCGCTTAAGTCCACCTTCACCTCGACCGGCGAGGCGTCCATTCCGCCCGCAGCAAGCTTCGCCACCCGCGAAGGCGTCATCTATGCCCCCGTCAACGGCGTGCTCGTCAACCTGGACGAGGTTCCCGACGAGACGATCGCCTCGGGCATGCTTGGCCAGGGCTATGGCATCGAGCCCATTACCGGCACCATCTATGCGCCCGCCAACGGCCGCATCGGCGCCACCACTGTCACCAACCACTCCATTGGCATGATCACCGAGGACGGTCTTCGCGTGTTCATCCATGTTGGCCTGGGCACCGTGGAAATGAACGGCAAGGGTTTTGCCCGCTTTGTCGAGATGGGCGATGTGGTCAAGGCAGGCCAGCCGCTCATCAGCTTCGACCGCGAGGCCATTAAGGCCGCTGGTCACGAGGACATCGTGACCGTCATCGTCTCCGAGCTCGATCGTCTTAAGAGCATCGACCATGTCGGCGAGTCTGGAACGCTTATCGGCGGCAACCCGCTCGTCAAGCTGGGCGACCCGCTGCTGGTAGCCAAGACCAAGTAGCCAGGCCCCGCGCCATACAGCCAAAAGGCACCTCGTCAAGCGCCCGCGACCATTTGGCCGCGGGCGCTTTTCGTTTGAAAAACCATCCCGCCAATGCCTTATCTGTATAGCCCAAATGAGCCGAGCTGCTAGAATATCGAACTGTATGGATAACTATCATTCAACCGTTATGGGAGGATACGTGAACCGCACCAAAATCGCGCAGCTCTATGCCGATGCCGAGTCGCTCGGCGGCCAGACCGTCACCGTCGCCGGCTGGGTCAAGTCCGTCCGCGACATGAAGAACTTTGGCTTTGTTACGCTCAACGACGGCAGCTGCTTCCGCGACCTGCAGGTCGTCATGAACCGCGAGGCACTCGACAACTACGACGAGATCGCCCATCAAAACGTCTCGGCCGCACTCATTTGCACCGGCACCGTCAAGCTGACCCCCGATGCGCCCCAGCCTTTCGAGCTTTCTGCCACCTCCATCGAGGTCGAGGGCACGAGCGCCCCGGATTACCCGCTGCAGAAGAAGCGCGCAACCGTCGAGTTCCTGCGCACCCAGCAGCACCTCCGCCCGCGCACCAACCTGTTCCGCGCCGTGTTCCGCATCCGCTCTGTCGCAGCTGCTGCCATCCACCGCTTCTTCCAGGAGCAGGGCTTTGTCTACGTCAACACCCCCATCATCACCACGAGTGACTGCGAGGGCGCCGGCGAGATGTTCCGCGTGACCACGCTCGACCCCAAAAATCCGCCCCTCACCGAGTCCGGCGAGGTCGACTGGAGCCAGGACTTCTTTGGCAAGCACGCGAGCCTTACCGTGTCCGGCCAGCTCAATGCCGAGAACTTTGCCATGGCCTTTGGCGACGTGTACACCTTTGGCCCCACCTTCCGCGCCGAAAACTCCAACACCACGCGCCACGCCGCCGAGTTCTGGATGATCGAGCCCGAGATGGCCTTTGCCGATCTGAACGACTACATGGATAACGCCGAGGCCATGCTCAAGTACGTCCTCAAGGACGTTATGGCCACCTGCCCCGACGAGCTCAATATGCTCAACAAGTTTGTGGACAAGGGTCTGCTCGAGCGCCTGGACCACGTGGCAAACTCCGACTTTGCCCGCGTTACCTACACCGAGGCCGTCGAGATCCTGGAACAGGCCGTCGCCGCCGGTCACAAGTTTGACTATCCCGTGAGCTGGGGCATCGACCTGCAGACCGAGCACGAGCGCTTCCTGACCGAGGAGCACTTTAAGCGCCCGACCTTCGTAACCGACTACCCGGCCGAGATCAAGGCCTTCTACATGCGCATGAACGACGACGGCAAGACCGTCGCCGCCGCCGACTGCCTGGTTCCCGGTATCGGCGAGATTATCGGCGGCTCCCAGCGCGAGGAGCGCCTGGATCTGCTCGAGGCCCGCATCAAGGACCTGGGCATGAATCCCGAGCAGTACAAGTACTACCTTGACCTGCGCCGCTACGGTTCCTGCAAGCACGCCGGCTACGGTCTGGGCTTCGAGCGCTTGGTGATGTACCTCACCGGCGTGGGCAACATCCGCGACGTCCTGCCGCACCCGCGCACCGTGGGCAACGCCGACTTCTAATCGCCACAGCGCCACCGAACGCGTTCCAGCGCATCACGCCAGCGCCTCTCGGCAAGCCGAGGGGCGCTTTTTTCAACAGTATCCGTCAAGCTTTTGGCAAGATTTTGGTCAGTTGAGCAGGGCTGTTGAAAACTCGAACCGCCGTTTGCCGACGGCTACCGACCGCCCAGAGCGCCTTGCGCCCCTGGGAAAGCCCCACGTCCTAGGCTCCATACCGTCGCCACCCAAAACGGAAAGGACGTGGGCACCGTGACCGAAACCGCTGTTGAAACCTACGACACTACGACGAGAGGCGCCGCGTCGATGGCAGCCTATCGCGCCGTTCGCATCCTGCAACTATTAAGCGAGAACACCGGCGAGGACAAGGCCATGCTTTCCGATGAGTTGATCCGGCGCCTCGCCCATCCCGACGACCCCGCCCGCATGCCCATCTCGGCGGCGCGGCGCAGCATCTACACCGCCATCTCCGCACTTCGCCATGCCGGATACGAAATTGAATACAAGCGCGGCGTGGGGTATCGGCTCTTGACCCGCCCGCTCACCGACGAGGAGATCATCCGGCTCCACGGCATGGTCATGCGCAACCGCTCTACGCCCATCGCCATTCGAAAAAGCATGGCGCAGCACTTGGTCGCCATGGCGAGCGCCGACGTTCGCGGCTACCTCGATGCGCCCGAGCCTGCTCCAAGCGCCAGCAGCAAATCCACCAAGGCCACGCGCACGCCCGTCAAGCGCATCGACACCTGCGAGCTCATCGAGCAGGCCATCGACCACGGAACCACGGTGAGTTTTGATATTTCGAGCGTCACGGCACGCGGCAAAACCGAGGTGGTGCGGATGACGGTCCGGCCCTTTGCCATCAGGCAACGCGATGGCGTCTCGTATCTGCTGGGAACGGTCTACGACACCCGAGGCGCCGACGACACCCTGCGCACCGTTGAGGTCAGCCGCATGAAAAACGTCAGTACGCGCTTGCTCGACGGCAAAAAACTCTTTGCCGCGCTAGACGATGAGAACGCCTCCGCCGCATAAGAACCTCCGCCGTCCATTCGACTACCCGTACCGCCCATCCGGTTCTGTATTAAAAAACCCGCCAGGTTATTGTAAAAATGGACATCCGCGCTACTATAGTTCCACTTGCACTTTGTTTGAGTGCAGTGTTTCCAGCCATTTTTATACTGGGGGTAATGATATGAAGGACATCACCATCAGCCGCAGGAGCCTTCTGGTCTCCGCCGGCCTGCTCGCGCTCGCCCCGCTCGCCGGATGCGGCGGCAACTCTGGTTCCGGCTCTGCTGCCGCCGGTTCCGACTACACCATCGGCGTTCTGCAGCTCACCGAGCACTCCGCACTCGACGCCGCCAACGACGGCTTTGTCAAGGCCATCAAGGAGAGCGGCCTTAAGGTCAAGATCGACCAGAAGAACGCCCAGAACGACCAGTCCACGTGTAAGTCCATTGCCGACAAGTTTGTGGGCGACAACGTCAACCTGATTTATGCCATCGCCACGCCCGCCGCGCAGGCTGCCGCCGGCGCCACGGCCGATATCCCCATCGTGGGCTGCGCCATCACCGACTACGCCGCCTCGGGCCTGGTCCAGGACAACGAAAAGCCCGGCACCAACGTCACTGGCGCCTCCGACCTCACCCCGGTCGCCGAGCAGCTCGAGATGATGCAGAAGGTCCTGCCCGACGTTAAAAAGGTCGGCCTGCTCTACTGCACCGCCGAGTCCAACTCCGACGTCCAGATCAAGGCCGCCAAGAAGGAGCTCGACAAGCCGGGCCTCGAGTACACTGACTTCACCGTCTCGAGCTCCAACGAGATTCAGTCCGTCGTCGAGTCTGCCGTGGGCAAGGTCGACGCGCTGTACTCCCCCACCGATAACACCATCGCCGCGGGCGCCTCGCAGGTGGGCCAGATCTGCAAGGAGAACAAGCTTCCCTTCGTGACCGGCGAGGAGGGTATGTGCATGGCCGGCGGCCTGTTCACCCTCTCCATCAACTATAAGGACCTGGGCTACGCCGCGGGCGAGATGGCCGTTAAGATCCTGAAGGGCGAGGCCAAGCCCGAGGATATGCCGATCAAGCACCTCTCGAGCAAGGACCTGGTCGTCGTCAAGAACGACGAGATGGCCGAGGCCCTGGGTATCGACCTTTCCGCCCTGGACGAGTAGCGCCATGCGCGGTAGCGCGTCTAGGGCACGCACTCGCGCCGTTGCCGTGTTATTCAATATCTGAGCCACAGGGGCGAACGCCAAAGACCGGCGTTCGCCCTGCTTGTTACGGATGAGACAAAACATCCGGCCGCAGCTCTTTTATACATTGTTACCGCTATCATGGTGACTCACGTGTCCACCCTATCCTAGGAGGTATGAAGCATGCTCATTGCATTGCAGGGCGCCGTTTCGCAGGGCGTCCTCTGGGGCATTATGGTGCTTGGCGTGTTTATCACGTTCCGCCTGCTCGACATCCCCGATATGACCTGCGACGGCAGCTTTGCCCTCGGCGGCTGCGTCTGCGCCGTGCTCATCGTCAATAACAATGTCGACCCGCTGCTCGCCGTGCTGGCCGGCATGTGTGCCGGTGCCATCGCGGGCGCCGTCACGGGCATTTTGACCACCGTCTTTGAGATTCCCGCGATCCTCGCCGGAATCCTGACGCAGATCAGCCTGTGGTCCATCAACCTGCGCATCATGGGTAAATCCAATACGCCCATCCTTGCCAAAGGCACCATCTTCTCGTCTGTCAGCAACATGACGGGCCTGCCGCAGTCCACCGTCGCCATCATCCTGGGCATCTTGCTCGCTGTGGCTATCGTTGCCATCCTGTATTGGTTCTTTGGCACCGAGATCGGCTCGGCACTGCGCGCCACCGGCAACAACGAGTACATGATCCGCGCCCTGGGCGTCAACACCAACTCCACCAAGATGATCGCCCTCGTGCTCTCCAACGCCCTCATCGGCCTTTCGGGCGCGCTCATCTGCCAGAGCCAGAAGTACGCCGACATTGGCATGGGCACCGGCGCCATCGTTATCGGTCTTGCCGCCATTGTTATCGGCGAGGTGCTCGGCCGCCTGCTGCCCGGCGGTCTCACGCAGTTCTCCGTCCGTCTGGCCTCCGCCGTCTTTGGCTCCGTGGTGTACTTCCTCATCCGCGCCATCGTGCTGCAACTGGGCATGGACGCCAACGACATGAAGTTGCTCTCCGCCGTGATCGTCGCCGTGGCCCTGTGCGTGCCCGTGGTTTGGGAGCGCTATAAGCTCCGCAGCTCCTACACGAAGGGGGATGAGGCAGATGCTTAAGCTCTCGCACGTCAAGAAAACCTTTAACAAAGGCACCGTCACCGAGAAGCGCGCGCTCACCGGCGTCGACCTCACCCTGAATGACGGCGACTTTGTAACCGTGATCGGCGGCAACGGCGCCGGCAAGTCCACGCTGCTCAATATGATCGCCGGCGTGTATCCGCTTGATTCGGGTGTTATTGAGCTCGACGGCACCGACATCTCGCGTCTGAGCGAGTCGCAGCGCGCCAAGTACCTGGGCCGCGTGTTTCAGGACCCCATGCGCGGTACCGCTGCCGACATGCAGATCGCCGAGAACCTGGCCCTCGCCAAGCGTCGCGGCCAGCGTCGCGGCCTTTCGTGGGGCGTCACCAAGGCCGAGAAGGACGAGTACGTTGAACTGCTCAAGCGCCTGGACCTCGGTCTGGACACACGCCTCAACGCCAAGGTCGGCCTGCTCTCGGGCGGCCAGCGCCAGGCACTCACCCTGCTCATGGCCACGCTCACCAAGCCGCGCCTGCTGCTGCTCGACGAGCACACCGCGGCGCTCGACCCCAAGACGGCCTCTAAGGTGCTCAATCTGACCGAGGAGATCGTCGACGAGCACCACCTGACCACGCTCATGGTCACGCATAACATGA
>CALLST010000325.1:0-3655 GCA_938011875.1 uncultured Collinsella sp.
TGGGTTCGATATAAGGCTCTCTATCCCGATCGGTTCGTATAGGACTAAGCCCACCGCCTGCGTATACTGCAGATGTATGAGTTAGGAGTATCCATGGCGGAATTTGAAGTAGAACGCGTTGGTGGTGAACTTAAGCGCTTTGGCGTTGAGGGCGCTGATGTGCCGTTTAAGGTCGTGTCTCCATACGAGCCCGCTGGTTCCCAGCCTAAGGCCATTGAGTCGCTTGTACGGGGCGTGAGGGACGGAGACCGCTATCAGGTTTTGCTGGGCGTAACCGGCTCGGGCAAGACCTTTACCATGGCCAAGACCATCGAAGCTCTCGGTAAGCCAACGCTGGTCATGGCCCCCAACAAAACCCTCGCCGCCCAGCTCGCGAGCGAGCTCAAAGAATTCTTTCCCAACAACGCCGTGGTCTACTTCGTCTCGTACTACGACTACTATCAGCCCGAGGCGTATGTGCCGCAAAGCGATACATATATCGAGAAAGACTCCTCGATTAACGAAGAGGTCGAGATGCTGCGCCATCAGGCGACGGCATCGCTGCTTTCTCGACGGGATGTGATTGTCGTCGCATCGGTCTCGTGCATCTATGGCATCGGTTCTCCCGAGGACTATGCGGGCCTGGCGCCGAACGTCGATAAGAAGGTGCCGCTCGAGCGCGACGACTTCATCCATGCACTTATCGACATTCAATATGATCGTAATGACTATGACCTGGCACGCGGCACGTTCCGCGTGCGCGGCGATGTTGTCGACGTGTATCCGCCTTATGCCGAGCATCCGTTGCGGTTTGAGTTCTTTGGCGACGAGGTTGAGCTGATTGCCGAGATCGATGAGGTCACCGGTGAAATGCTGCGTGAGTACGAGGCCATCCCCGTATGGCCGGCATCGCACTACGTGACCGAGAAGCCGAAGGTCAAGGCGGCTCTGAAATCGATCAGCGAAGAGTGCGAGAAGCGCGTCGCAGAGCTCAAGGCGACCGACAAGTTGCTCGAGGCGCAGCGTCTGCAGCAGCGCACCGATTATGATCTTGAGATGCTCGAGACGATGGGCTTTTGCAACGGCATCGAGAACTACTCGCGTCATCTGGACGGTCGCAAGCCGGGTGAGCCGCCGTTTACCCTGATCGATTACTTTCCTAAGGACATGCTCTGCATCATCGATGAGAGCCATGTGACGGTGCCGCAGATTCGCGGCATGCACGAAGGTGACCGCTCGCGTAAGGTGACGCTGGTGGAACACGGTTTTCGCCTGCCCTCGGCGCTCGATAACCGCCCGCTTCGTTTCGATGAGTTTGAGGCAAGGATACCCCAGTTTATCTATGTTTCGGCCACGCCGGGCGATTACGAGCTGCGGGTTAGCCAGAACGACGTTGAGCAGATTATTCGTCCGACCGGTCTGCTCGACCCAAAAATTGACGTGCGTCCGGTTCGCGGTCAGATTGACGATCTTGAGGACGAGATTCGCGAGCGCGTTGCCCGCAAGGAGCGCGTGTTGGTGACCACGTTGACCAAGCGCATGGCCGAGGACCTGACCGACCATCTGCTTGATGCGGGCATTAAGGTCAATTACATGCATTCTGATACGGCGACAATGGACCGTGTCGAGATCCTGCGAACGCTGCGCGAGGGCAAGATCGATGTTCTCGTTGGCATCAACCTGCTTCGCGAGGGCTTGGATCTTCCCGAGGTCTCACTGGTGGCAATTCTCGATGCCGATAAGGAAGGCTTCTTGCGCAACCGCCGTTCGCTGATTCAGACGATTGGTCGTGCGGCCCGTAATGCCGACGGCGAAGTCATTATGTACGCGGACGTCGTGACCGATTCGATGAGAGAGGCAATCGACGAGACGCAGCGCCGACGCGAGATCCAGATGGCCTATAACGAAGAGCACGGCATTGTGCCCAAGACGGTTCGCAAGGCCATCAATGACATCTCGAGCTTCATTGCCGAGGCGGAGAAAACCGTTGGCTCCAAGGGGCGTTCGAAGGGCGATTCGTTGGGCCACGGCGCATTCTATACGCCCGATGAAAACGGCGAGGGCGCTGCGCCGGAGACGGTGTCGTCCGAGCAGACGCTTGCCGAGCAGCTCGAGGAACTGCCACATGATGAACTTGTGCGGATCGTCGAAACCATGGAAGAGGATATGCGCAACGCTTCTGCCGCCATGGACTTTGAGGAGGCGGCGCGCCTGCGCGATGCCGTCGTTCAGATTCGGGCGATGCTCGAGGGTGCGTCTGAGGACGAGACGATCGAGCGCTTACGTTCGCAGGCCCGCAAGGGTTCCACGTTCGCATCGGGCAGAAAACGCCAGGGTGCACGGTTTAAGAAATAGCGAACAGGCCCCGAGTTCCCTGTGGAGCTCGGGGCCTGTGTCTTTTGCGTGCTGGAATTCGTGCGCTAGAGGTCTGCGATCAGGGCTTCGGCACAACGGATGCCGTCGGTGGCCGCGCTCATGATGCCGCCGGCATATCCAGCTCCCTCACCACAAGGGTAGAGGCCCGGGGTCGACACGGCATGGCACGTTCGGTCTCGGGTGACAGTGACCGGTGAGCTCGAACGAGTCTCCACGCCGGTAAGAACGGCATCGGGGCGGTCGTAGCCTCGTAGCTTTTTTCCGAGTAGGGGAAGTCCCAGGCGGAGCGACTCGACGATATGCTGCGGTAGGGCTTCGTCAATTGCCGTCCAGGTCACACCGAGCGGATAGGTGGGCTTTACCTTTCCGGGCGCCTTGCTGGCGCGTCCTGCGAGGAAATCTCCGACGAGTTGTGCCGGTGCGTTCCAGTTGGAACCACCCAGGCGATAGGCGGCCGCCTCGCAGGCACGCTGGAGCTCGATGCCGGCGAGCGGGTCATCGTTGGGAAGGTCCTCAGGCGTGACGTTAACGAGCAGGGCGGCGTTTGCGTTGCGTCCGTCGCGGGCATTGAGGCTGGCGCCGTTGACGCACAGGTGGCCCTGCTCGGAAGAGGCGGCGACAACCTGCCCGCCGGGGCACATGCAAAACGAGAACACGCTGCGGCCGTTGGGAAGATGGGCGACGAGCTTGTAGGGGGCTGCTCCGAGGGCAGGATGTCCCGCCGAGGCTCCATATTGGGCTCGGTCGATGTCGCGCTGCGGATGCTCGATGCGAACGCCCATGGCAAAGGTCTTTTGTGCGAGGGCCACGTTGTGGTCCTTAAGGAGCTCAAAAATATCGCGAGCAGAATGCCCGCAGGCGAGGATGAGGTGCTTTGTCTCAATTGGCTCGTAAGCGGCGTCTTGGGACGATTGGACATCGATACCGGTGATGGCGCCAGACGCGTCGATGCGAATGTCGACGAGCTTCGTTCGATAACGGACGACACCTCCGAGCTGCTCGATGCGCTGGGATATAGCGGTGACAACCGTGGGAAGGATGTCGGAGCCAATGTGCGGCTTGGCATCCCACAGAATATCGCGGGGCGCGCCCGCCTCGACGAAGGTTTCGAGGATAAGGCGATGGGCGGGATTTTTTGTTCCCGTATTGAGCTTGCCGTCCGAGAAGGTCCCCGCGCCGCCCAGACCAAACTGGATATTACTCTCGGGGTCGAGGATGCGCTCCTTTAGAAAGAGGTCGATCGCATGCGAGCGGCGAAATGCCGGGTCGCCGCGCTCGATGAGCAGGGGTTTAAGGCCCG
>CALLST010000326.1:0-3203 GCA_938011875.1 uncultured Collinsella sp.
GGGCACGTTGAGGCCGGCGCAGAACACGCCGAGCATGCCGAGAGCCGCCAGAAAACTGGGGTCGAGCCCGGTAAGGCAACCGATCCAGCCACCGAGTGCCGCACCGATGCCAAACAGGGGCGTGACCTCGCCGCCTTGGAAGCCCGCGCCCAGGGTAAGCGCTGTGACGACCAACTTGATGGCTGCGTCTGCCAGGGTGGTGTTGCCTGCAAATCCGGCGCCGGAAAGCCACGTGGAAAGGCCGGCGTAGTCCCAGGCGTCGAGGAGGGCATAGGCGGCCAAAACCACGAGTGCGCCTATAAGTGCGCGAACGAGGTAATTGGTGATAAAGCGACCGTACAGGCTCTTGACGGTTCGAACCGACCAGGCAAAGAGGCGTGCCGTCAGACCGAAGATAATGGCGCTGATAACAACGATGACAACCGTTTTGGGTGTCATGTTGGGAACGCTGGCGATGACATTCGCTTCGTACTCGGTACCCAGGGCGAGTGATGTAAAGTAGCCGGTAAACGAGGCGACCAGGCAGTAGATGCCTGCGGTGTAGTCGATTTTGCCGATAAAGCACATCTCCATGCCAAAGAAAGCTCCGGCAAGGGGCGAACCGAATACGGCGCCAAAGGCCGACGAGATGCCGGCGAGCATGAGGTCGTGGTGGTCATGCTTTTTGAGGTGGGCGAGGCTCGAGATGTTGCTGGCGATGGTGCCGCCAATCTGCACCGCGGCTCCCTCGCGACCGGCCGATCCGCCCGTTAGGTGCGTGAGCGTGGAGCACACAAACGTGAGGACGGCCATGCGCATATGGATGAGGCGTGTGCCCAGAGCGGAGTCGATGACCAGGTTGTTGCCACGCTTGGCGGCGAGACCGTGGTTTTTGTACACCCATGCGGTGGCAACGCCCACAACGGGAAGCAGCGCGTAAATCCACGCATGGTGCTCACGATAATCGGTCGCGATATTCAGCGAGGCCAAAAACGCCCAAGCGGCAACGCCCATGGCGAGAGAGACGATGACGACGAGTATGAGCAACTTGGCGCTCGCGAATAGGTTGCGGACGTTGCGGCGCGTGTCGACAGCCAAGAGATGCTCGGAGCGGGTGAGCTGATGCCTGCCTGCCATGATGACGTCGTTCAGGGAGAAAAAGCCGCCGGCGTCGAGCGGTTGGGAATGATCCTGCGCCTCGTTTGCGCTTTCGGGTTTGTCGTTATGAGCCATACGTTCCTCTTTTAGGTTGCAACGCAAGCATTATAAAACGCGGTAAACGCGACGAACCGGTGGGTTGGTTTCCATTCTGTTTCGCGGCCTGCAACCGACAGGTGTATTTGCGGGTACGGGCCGAGTCGCGGTCGTGCGTCGGGGGATTATACTGAGGCAAACATAAAGAATCGGCGCCCCTGTTGTGCGCCGTGGCATTAAGAGGTGCATATGGCAGAGAAACTCATTCCGCTGGAGGACGCGCAGTCGATTGTGCTGTCGCACGTTGCTCCGACCGATCTCGTCGAGATTCCCGTGTGGCAGGCCGCCGGTCTTCCCTTGGCCGAGGACGCGGTGGCCGATATCGACATCTCGCCGTTTGCCAACAGCGCTATGGACGGATATGCCGTGCGCTCGGCGGACTTGGCGCAGGCATCTGGCGAGGCGCCGGTGACGCTCGATGTTATCGGACATGAGGCCGCGGGTCATGTGTTTGGGGGCACAATCGGCGCGGGCGAGACAGTTCGTATCATGACGGGCGCGCCGGTACCCGAAGGTGCCGATGCCGTGGTGAAGTACGAGATCGTCGATGTGCTCGACGGTGACGGCAACGAGGGCTCGCGTGTGAGGTTTTTGGCGCCGGCCAAGGTGGGGAAGAACGTTCGCTCTGCCGCCGAGGAGGCCCATGCCGGCGATGTTGTGATGCACGCCGGCGAGGTTGTGGCTCCGGCGGGCGCGGGTCTGCTGGCAAGCGCCGGATATGCGAGCGTGAAGGTGCACGCTGTCCCGCGTGTGGGCATCATCTCGCTGGGCACGGAACTGGTCGCACCGAGTAACGTGCCGGCGCGCGGGCAGATTCGCGACTCCAACTCCTCGGCGTTAAGGGCCGAGGCGCTCGATGCCGGCGCCGAGCCCGTGTTCTACGGCATTGCGCCCGATGATGAGCAGGCGATTGCCGAGCTGGTGCATCGTGCCGTGCAGGAGTGCGATTTTGTCATTACGAGCGGCGGTGCCTCGGCGGGCGATTACGATTTCGTGACGGCGCTCGTCCGGCGCGAGGGCGAGGTGCTGTTTGACCGCATCTCGATGCGCCCGGGCAAGGCCATCACGTTTGGCTTGCTCGGGGGTAAGCCCTACCTGGGGCTTTCAGGCAATCCGGCCGCGGCGTATGTGGGCTTTGAGATGCTCGCCCGTCCGGCGATTCGCAAGATGCGCGGCTTTGCCGAGGATGCGCGTCCCGTACAGCAGGCGACGCTCACGCACGGCGTGAAAAAGCGACAGCATCGCCGCTTTTTCGATCGCGCCACGGTTTTGCGCGACCCCGAGACCGATGAGCTGTTGGTGACCGAGGCCAAGACGCAGAATTCGGCGCTGCTCGGCACGATGCAGCGGGCCAACTGCCTGCTGCGTATTGACGAAGGACCGTGCGAGCTCAAGGCGGGCGACGTCGTGGATGTCGTGCGTGTCGACCTGCCTGAGGGCACGGTGCTATAGGAGGAATGCTATGGAGCTGAAGATTTCGATTGTGACGTGCTCGGATACGCGCGATCTTGCCCAGGACGAGGCTGGAGCCGCACTCGAGGAACTTATCGAGGCGCAGGGCTGGACGGTCGCCTCACATGTGGTCGTGCGCGACGACGTCAGCGAGATCGGTGATGCCATTGTGGAAGCCGCCGATGAGTGCCACGCCAATGTCGTGCTCACCTGCGGCGGCACGGGGCTTTCGATGCGCGATGTGACGCCCGAGGCGACGCGTGCCGTCTGCGACCGCGATGTGCCGGGTATTGCAGAGGCAATTCGTGCGTACTCGATGACCAAGACGCGCCGCGCTATACTCTCGCGTGCTATTTGCATGCAACGAGGTCATACACTTGTCGTAAACTTTCCCGGTTCCACGAAGGCCGCCCGCGAAAGCTGGGAGGCCATAGCGGACCAGCTGGAGCACGCGGCTCAGATGACAGCGGGCGGCGGACATACCAACTAAGCTATTTACCTGCGGTGGGGCGACCTTA
>CALLST010000327.1:0-12071 GCA_938011875.1 uncultured Collinsella sp.
CCAAGTGCCGGCTCGGGACTATTTTCGAGGACCCTCCGAAGGACTGTGGCCAAAAAACGGCAAATATGAGTACTGTTACCGTTGTAGCTACATTATTTTCGTTAATAAAAGAAGATCTTAATGAGATTTATTCGCATCAAGGTCTTCCTTTAATGAACACTTGAGGAGATACTGCAGCTTATCTGCTCGATCGACACGTCAAATCACCTTAAATGTGGTCAAAATTACTGCTACTAAAAGAGTATCAGTACTCATATTTGATGTTTTTTGGCCACGGCTCTTTATAGACACCCTGCACAGCGACGGTGGTAGATTTCGGAACGTGTCCGTCAGCCCCGTTCCGAAAAACGAGCCGCATGCAACGGCCAAGCCACGACAGGCCCCGGGAGAGCGGGGACACCGGCTTAGGGTTATAGCAACTTGCGCACGATCAGGAGGCCACGTAATTTGGGCTCAGTCCTTACCAGGACTGTAGAGCAGGAAACCTAAGCCGGTGTCCCCGCTCTCCCGGGGCCGGCGGAATTTAGTTGTTCAGCATGCGGTCGAAGCTTCCCGAGTCGCCATCCCGATAGTCTGCGGTCATCAGAATCTCCTGCGGAATGCGCCCGCCTTCACGTAGCACGTTGCGGAACTGCACGCGCGTAACCATGGGCAGATCCTTGATCGTCGCTGCCAGGTTCTGCGGCACGCCCTGGTTGGCAGCCGCGGGCTCGCACTCGCCGCCGGCCTTCACGCGACGCTTATGCTCGGCGAGCATGGCGCGGTACATGCCGGCATGCAGGCGAATCTCAACCACATTGGCATTGCGAGCCTGTTCGACGATGCGCGCGCCCTCGCGATCGATATCGCCTACGTAGTAGACGTAGTTAAAGCGATAGCCAATCTCGGCCAGATAATCGTCCAAGGCATGCGAGACGCTCGCCTTGCATCCGCCGCCAAAAATCACGCCGCCCACCTTGATGCCAAAGAGCTTGGCGTGCTTGCGGCCACGCAGCAGCTTGACGATCTCGTCGTAGGTGTCCAGGTTCTCGACCATAATGAACGGCTTGTCGGCGCCCAGCGTAAAGAAGCCCGTAAAGTGCACGGGGCGATTGGGGGCGACCTTGATCGCCTGCATGCTGATGCCCTTTTCGGTCATACGCCTGATCAAGCGCTCACCGTGCTTGCCGTCAAAAGCCTTCTCGTCGTTAAAGATCTGGTAGGCACGCTGGCGGCGCGAGGCAACCGGCGTATCGGCACCTCGGTTCTGCTCGATCCAAGCCTGGATGATTGCGATTTCCTCGGCAATCTTGCGGTTGGACATCTCGTTGTGCTGAGTGCGCTGCGGAGCCTTTTTGCCGTCCTTGCCCTCGACCTTTACGATCTGTGTCTGCTGCTCCTTAATCTTGGAGAGCGCCATTGGCGTGGGAACGACCTTGAGCAGCTGCCTGCCCAGGACACGGGCCAGAGCAAACGCCGAAACCTCGCCATGAGTGGGCGACTCAGACTGCTGGGCAGCCGCATCGTTTGCAGTCGGTTTGGGCTGCGCCTGGGATTTGCGCTTGGAATCCGCCTGAGCTTTGCGCTCTTGCTTTGGCGCGGACGAGCTCTTTTGCGAACGTTCAGGCTTGTCCCCCTTCGCCGGCTGGCGCTTGGGCTGCTCCACCGGGGTCTCAGCCTTCACATCCTTGTTTTGCGTTGTCGCCTTCTCGGCCACGGTTTCGGCATTTGAGCCACGTCCGCCACGGTGACGACGACGGCGGGGCTTGCTCGAAGCGCTCTCCCCCGCCTGTTTATCAGCGGACTGTTGAACTTTGACCTCGGTGTCAGCCGCAGGCTGCGACTCGGAAGGTTGCTGCTCGCGAGCCGCCGGCTCAACGGTTTTCTCGGTTTGTTCGGCCTTATCGGCCTGAGCGGTCGAAGCCGGCTCGCCCTTCTCCTGACGCTTTACGGGATACGCGCGCCCTGCAAAACCGCGGCCGGGACGACACGAACCCGGAGCCCTCTTGGCAGACTCCTCAACATCGTCTGCAACCTCGGAAGGCTCTTCAACCTCACGCGCGACATCCTGCTGCGCAGCCTTGAAGTGAGCACCGCGACGACGCTTGGGCTCTTGGGCCTCCACGGGCTTTTGTTCCTTCGCGGGCTTCTGCGACTCAGCGGCAACCTCGGTCTCAACAGCCTCAGCATCCGTCTCACCCTTTCGAGCAACGGCGCGACGGAAGCGCTCCTGCTGGGCGCGGCGCTGCGCATCGCGCTTGCCACCCCCGCCAAAACCGCCGCGTCCTGCCTTGGCCGTAAAGGCACGCACGACGTTCTCATCGAGCAACTCATCGGTATCGACATGCTCACGCGGGGCAACTTCTTCCACAGCAGGCACGTCAGCGGGATCCTCGACGACAAAATCCTCGACGGACTCGGCAGGCTGCTCCTGGGCATCGCGAATCTCGGCATTGATGGTATAGAACGCCGGGCGCCCGTTAATGCCGCTACCCTCGATCTTGGTCACGATCTTTGCCGCGATAAGCTCATCGCGCATCGCCTTGGTGTCGCACTCCTTATCGACGGAGCGGAAAATCTGCGCCAGCGCACTCGACTTAATCTTGAGCGCCTTGCGGCAGAGCAGGTCGTAGGCAACCAGCTTGGCACGCTCAGCAGAAAGCGATGTCTGGCTGCTCAGACGCTCAGCCAGGGCATCGACATTATTTTGGTTATCGGAATATACCGTCTTGGCCACGGGGCCCCTTTCATATGTACACATATACGTCTATATGGTACAACGCGCGCCCTTATCCACGCAAAACATCTGCGAGAACACTCGAGCGTCACCCGCTTTTGCATGAAAAAAGACCGAGCCCGCGAAGTCGCGGACCCGGTCTTTCCGAGTCAAATGGATGGGAGATTCAACCCGTCCGACCGACTAGGCCTTGGCGGCCTCGGCGTCGGCAGGAGCCTCAGCGGCAGCGGCGCGACCGTACTCGGCCTTGCCCATCTCGGACCACTCGGGCTCCTCGTCGGGCATGGAACCGGCCTCCTTGCCGAAGAACTCCTTGAGGCAGTTGACGGCAACGATGAGGCCCAGGACCATCAGCAGGACGGCAAAGACGAGCTGCAGGCCCTTGGTGGCGGCGACGGAGACGGCGGCCGTGGTGGCGGTAGCCGGGATGGTACCGAAGAAACCGTAGGCCTGGACGGCGGTCATGCAGCCCATGGCGCTCTGGACCAGCGAGGTGAAGGTGCAGCAGAGCAGGAAGACGACGGGCACGTAGAGCATCCAGCCCTTGCGGCCGGTGCACTTGCAGAACACGGCGAGGGTGATCATGGTCATGCCGCCGAGCAGCTGGTTGGAAGCACCAAAGAGCGGCCAGATGTTGGCATAGCCGCCAAAGGCGAGGGCGAGACCGGGAAGCAGGGTAACGACCGTGGCGAACCAGGGGTTGCCGAGGACCTTCATGTAGCCGGCCTTGGACTCGATGGCCAGGGCGTCGTTGGTCTGGGCAAAGAACTCGGAGAACGAGGTGCGGGCGATGCGGGCGACGGCGTCGAGCGAGGTCAGGGCCAGAGCGGAGACGTTCATGGTCATGAAGACGGTAGCGAGCGTGCCGTCAACACCGAAGGCCTGCATACCGCGGGAGATGCCGGCGGCGAAGATCTGGAACGGGGTGGAAGCGACACCGGCGTTGAGAGCGCCAGTACCGGCGGTGTTCATATCGGAGAACATGATGCCGGCGACGATGATGGCAAGGATGCCAACGAAGGACTCGACGATCATTGCACCGTAACCGACCTTGACGGCGTCCTGCTCCTTCTCGACCTGCTTGGAAGAGGTGCCGGAAGAAACGAGGCTGTGGAAACCGGAGAGAGCACCGCAAGCGACGGAGACGAACAGGGCCGGGAACATCATGCCGGAAGCAGTGGAGAAGCCGGTGAAGACCGGAGCGGTGATAGTGGCCTGACCGTTGACGCCCAGGACGACGATGCCGAGGACAGCGCAGACGATCATGACGATCATCATGATGGAAGTGAGGTAGTCACGCGGGGTCTTGAGCATCTGGATGGGCATAGCGCCAGCGAAGACCAGGTAGACCATGACGACGGCGAACCACTGGAACTTGTCCAGGTAGACCGGGAACTGCATACCGACGGCGAACATGAGAACCATGAGGACCACGCCGGTGACGAACTCGGCAGCGCCGGTGAGGTTGAACTTCTTCTGGGCCCAACCAAAGGCGATAGCGACGAAGGTGAACAGGATGGAGATGGTACCAGCGCAGCCGGCGGCATAGGACTTGGTGAAGTCGATGGCACCGGTAGCAGCACCAGAAGCGTCAACGGCCGGGGTGAACATGAACGTCTTGCAGACCATGTCGGTGAAGGCGGCGATGACGATGATGCAGAACAGCCAGCAGAACAGCAGGAACAGGCGACGGCCGGTCTTGCCGATGTACTTCTCGATGAGCTGGGCCAGGGACTTGCCGTTGTTCTTCATCGAGGCGTACAGGGCGCCAAAGTCGTGGACGGCGCCAAAGAAGATGCCGCCGACGAGGACCCAGAGCACGACGGGAAGCCAGCCGAAGGCCATGGCGACGATCGTACCCGTAACAGGGCCAGCACCGCAGATCGAGCTGAACTGGTGCGAGAACGCGGTAAAGGCGGAGACGGGCGAGAAGCTCTTGCCGTCCTTCATGCGCTTGGCCGGCGTGAGGGCCTCTTTGTCAACGCCCCACTTGTTGGCCAGCCAGCGGCCGTAGCCCAGATAGCCGCAGGCGAGCACCGCCGCGGCCACAACCATGAGCAAAACTCCGTTCATTACATTTCCTCCTCTAAAAAGAACTTCCCAGACATAAAAAATGAGGGCCGTCGGTTGCGCTCGACGGCCCTCATCTTCATCAGCCGCCCGTTATCGTACGGGCTAGCTGTATGTGCTAACCCGCATCAGATAATTACTACGCTGATAATGTTTAGCTGATGCGTGAACATGTCTAAGAAATCCTCTTCAATCATGATGCGAACGATCCGTGCGTGTTCACATCCCCCAGTGGTTGAAAAGGAGTATGAAACTTTAGTTACCTAAAGTCAACGCAAATATGTAATGAATTTTCCACTTTTTTGAATTTCTCGGTATAAAACGCCACTGACCTCGGACTTTACCCGACAAAAGTTTTTGCATGAGAGATGCCCCTCGGGAGCCGCGGGAGCTCCCATCTCAAATGCGGAGCAAAGCTCCGCACACCATCTTTTTCTTTCAGCTAAAGCACGCCGGAAAGTCAACGCAGCTGGCTAACCTTGCCAGACGTTGTCGACGCCAAACCAGCCCAGAAGCCATATCGATACAGAAAGGTCCCCGACCGGAGGGGCCGGATATAAGGTTTATCGCGAGTTCCGCACGCAAAGAAGGCCACTTAATGTGGCCTTCGTCTTGCGCAGGACTGTAGAGCAGGAAACCTTATATCCGGCCCCTCCGTCCGGGGACCGCGCCGTACCAGCTACAGCGTCATGTTCGGATCGGCGTCGACGTCGAACGGCGAGATTTCGCCTCGGTCGAATTTACGGCGGGCAACCTCTGCGATCATGGCGGCGTTGTCGGTGCACGCCGAAAGCGGTGGCACCGTTACGCGGATCCCCTGACGCCCAAGCTTCTTGATCATCATCTCGCGCAGATGCGGGTTGGCCGAGACGCCGCCACCGATGCAGTATTCCTTGCAACCGGTAGCGTGCAATGCGTTTTTGGCCTTCTTGTACTGCACGTCAAAGACAGCCGCCTCAAACGAAGCCGCCAGATCGGGCAGGTGAATCGTGCGCCCGGCCTTGGTCTCCTGCTCGATGTAGAGCGTCACGGCCGTTTTAAGACCCGAAAGCGAGAAACGATAGTCTCCCCTGCTGTTAAGCGCACGGGGGAAATCGATCGCGCGGGGATTGCCCGTCTCGGCCAGCTTGGAAATGATGGGGCCACCGGGATAGCCCAGGCCCAACGCCTTGGCCACCTTGTCGAAGGCCTCGCCCACGGCGTCGTCGAGCGTCTCACCGAGCACCTCGTAGTCGCCCCATGCCTTTACGTGCACGAGCATGGTGTGCCCGCCCGAGACAAGCGTGAAGATGAACGGCGGCTTGAGGTCGGGTTGCGCCAGCAGGTTGGCAAACAGGTGCCCCTCCAGATGGTTGACGCATACGAGCGGCTTACCGGCAGCGTAGGCAAAGCCTTTGGCAAAGGCAACGCCCACCACGAGAGCGCCCACCAGGCCCGGACCCTGTGTCACGCCCACGGCGGCAAGCTCGCTGGGGGCAATGGCTCCACCCTCAAGACCAAGCGATGCTGCGGCATCCTCGAGCGCCGCATCCACGACACTCACAATCACCTCAACGTGTTTGCGCGAGGCGATCTCGGGCACCACGCCGCCAAAGCGGGCATGAAAATCAATCTGCGTCGACACCTGGTTGGCCAGCATATTGCCATCCGAATCGATAATCGCCACGGCCGTCTCGTCGCAGGAACTCTCGATAGCGAGCACTAGGCGACGGCGCTCAATTTCAGCGCGCTCCTCAACGGTTCGCTCGGGCGCAGGCAGCGGCCATACACGCTGCTCAGCCGCCGTCGGCTCGGGCGAAGCGTTGTCGACCGGGAGCACCAAGGGCAGCGGCGCCGTCATGACGATGGCATCTTTGCCAACACCGTAGTAACCGCGGCGACGGCCAGCCTCGGTAAAGCCCAGAGCGTTATAAAGCGCGATCGCTCCCTCGTTACCGTCCTCGACCTCGAGCGAAGCCGTGGTGCAGCCGAGCATCTGGGCATCATAGCTCACGTGCGACAGCAGCTTGCGGGCAATGCCCTCGCGGCGATGTGCCGGGTCGACGGCGACATCCAGAATCTGCACATCACCGTCCACGACCATACCGCCGGCAAGGCCCAGCAGCTTGCCGTCGTCGTGTGCCACCCACCAACTACGCGGCGCAGCGACGTCCTCGCCCAGTTCGGACAGGAACATGCCCGGCGTCCACGCCTCGTGTCCGGCACCTTCAAAGCAGGCAGCCTCCAGCGCGCTCGTGCCCTCGGCATCCGCCGCGCCCATGGGACGGAACTGCAGATGACGACCGGCGAGCTCATCGGCAACACCCGTAATTTCGCTCTGCGCACTCTCGGCAAGACCAAGACGCTTGCGCTCGTTTTCCTCGGCATCCGAAAGGCGCGTGTAAATCGGCAGGACGCGAGCCGGATCGCCGTCACCCGCAGCGTGCGCGAGCAGCAAGCCCTCGCCCGAAGGCCACCACAGGTCGCGCTCCACGCAACGGGCGGCCTCGTCCTCACCCAGCAGCTTGCCATAGCGCACGAGACCGTCACCGGTCAGCTGAACCTGGTCCCAGTCCGCTGCTTGGCGCCACTCATCGAGCGCCACGGCGGCCTTGGCCACGTGTTCGCGCTCAAATTGACGCTCGGGACCCTCATCGACCAGCATATACAGCGCCGGATATACCTCACCGCGCATAGCATCGGCCAAGATACCAAGCTTGCCGCGCACGCCAGCCTTCCACGCCGTCCAAGCGCAAGCGTCGAGCGTCGACACGCCCAGCAGCGGAACATTGGCACCACGCGCGAGGCCCTTGGCAGTGGAGATGCCGATGCGCACACCCGTAAAGGACCCCGGGCCGCGGCCGACCACATAGCAACCAACATCGCTGCGATCCAGACCGGCTTGAGCCAGCACGCCATCAACGGTATTCACGAGCTCAACGTTGGCGTGACGGCGACACATGTGGTCGCCACTCACGAGCTTCGTCTCGCCCGTCTGCCCATCAATCCAGCTTGCCGCGCAGGCAAGCATGTCGGTCGAGGTATCGAGCGCCACCACCAGCGCGTTGTCGTTATGCAAGCTCATCTTGTACAGCCCTATCAATCAAATGGGAAAGCTCCATTGCGCGGTCACCGTGCGCCTCAAGCGTTATCGTTCGCACATCGCTGTCGCCCTCATCACGCTTGAGCGTCACCGAAAGATACTCATCCGTCAGCTCGTCCTGGAATTGTTCGCCCCATTCCAGCAGGCAAGCACCCTCATAGCCCAGCACATCGAAAATGCCCGTATCCTCGAGCTCGTAGGCATGCTCCAGGCGGTATAGATCAAAGTGAAACAGCGGAATACGACCTTGATCGTGAACGGCCATGAGCGCAAACGTAGGGCTCGTAACCATATGCCCATCGCCCAGCCCGCGCGAGACGCCCTTGGTAAAGTGAGTTTTGCCCACTCCCAGGCCACCGGTCAGGATGAGCACATCGCCGTCCTCAAGGCACGGTGCAATTAGCTCGCCAAAGTACTCCGTATCGGCAGCGCAAGTCGTTTTGTAAGTACCTACCCCCAGGCGCTCCAGGGACATATATGCTCCTTATTATTCCGAGGCGTCCTCTGGCGCGGGATGTCGCTCCAGATAGTCGCCCAGCATCTTAAAGTCTTCCTCCAGCAGCTCCTGCCACGCCGGATTGCGCAGCGCTGCTGCCGGATGGAACGTGGGCATTACTACAAAATGCCCCATCTGGTGGAACCTGCCGCGCAGCTTAGTAATGCCAATCTCGGTCTTAAGCACAAAGTGCGTCGCGGGGTTGCCGAGCGTCACGATGATATCGGGCCAGATGCTTCGAATCTGCTCACGCAAAAACGGCGAGCAAGCCAGCACTTCCTCGGGACGCGGATTGCGGTTTCCCGGCGGGCGGCACTTAAGCACGTTGGCAATGTAGACGTCTTCGCGTTTGAGCCCCGCCAGCGACAAAATGCCGTTGAGGTCCTCGCCTGCCGCCCCCACAAAGGGCTCGCCCTGCAAATCCTCATTGCGGCCCGGCGCCTCGCCAATAAACATCACGCGAGCGTGGGGGTTTCCCACGCCAAACACGATATTGTGACGCGACTGGTAGAGCTGGCAGAGGTGACAATCGCCCAGAACGGCCTCAATTTCCTCGAGTGCGACCTCACGTGGTGCCTGATGGGTATGGCCGGGGATGTGCATGACGCCCATAGCGGCTCCTACACGTAGACCTTGTCGAGACGCATGCCAAAGCCGCAGGCGACCTCGTAGTTAATCGTTCCGCGCAGTCGGGCCATCTCGTCCATAGTGATCTCGGCATCGCCATCGCGGCCGACAATGATCATCTCGTCACCATACTCGGCCTCGGGAATCTCGTGTGCCGGGTTGGACTGAATGGCGACCATAAACTGGTCCATGCAGATATTGCCAACCTGATGCACACGCTCGCCGCGATACAGCACATCCATACGATTGGAAAGCGTACGCGATAGGCCATCGGCATAACCGATCGGCAGCGTGCAGATCTGAACGCGCGTACGCGGTACGCGGTAGGTAAAACCGTAGCCCACGCCCTCACCCATCGCAGGGTGTGCCACGCGCGTCACACGCGCATGGACGCTCATAACGGGATCAAGCTGCATCACGCGGCCACTCAGCTCGCACGGCTGCATGCCATACAAGCCAACGCCGGCGCGAATCATATCAAAATGCATCGAGGGGTCGAGCATCGAAGACGGCGTGTTGGCGCAGTGCACGATACCGCACTCAAAACCCGCATCCTTAATGGCCTGAACGGCCTCGGTAAAGCGCTGACACTGCAGCTTGTAGTCCCAGCCCGAAGGTTCATCGGCCGTGGCGAAGTGCGTAAATACGCCGTCGCACTGAATACCGCGATGGAAACTAATGCCGCGCACAAAGTCGAGCACCTGCGTATAGTGAACGCCGTTACGATTCATGCCTGTCTCGATGGCCAGATGGTATTTACCCACCTTGCCCGCCGCAACGGCGCACTCGCCATAGGCCAAGGCAAAATCGGATGTATAGACCGAAGGCTTGATGTCAAACTCAAGCATCGTAGGAATTGCCTCGATGGGCGGCTCGCTTAAGATCAGGATGGGTTTGGTAATACCACCCTGACGTAGCTCAACGCCTTCGTTGACCGTCGCCACCGCGAACATATCAGCGCCGGCCGAGTACATGATCTTGGCACACTCAACAGCTCCATGGCCATAAGCATCAGCCTTGACCACGCAGCACAGGCGCTGACGTGGATTCAACAAGTTCTTATAGGCCCTCGTGTTGCGACGGAGCGCCCCGCGGTCGATCTCGACCCAGGACCAGCGCGTCAAATCGGCTTTATTCATGATTAGTCATCCGACCCTTCGTCCATGATTCCCAGATCTTCGAGCGCATCCTTTGCCGCCAGTTCCATGGCAGGACCGATCAAGTCAATAAGATCGGTCGCGATAACGCTCTTCTCACCATACTCCGTCGCCGCGGCAAAACCGGCGTAGCTGTGAAGTGCGACGGCGTACGAATACAGCAACTCCCAACGATCCATCTCGTCGCGCATGGTGGCAAGCGTGCCGGCCAAAATACCCGCGAGAACATCACCCGAACCGGCAGTTGCCAGAGAAGCCGGACCCGAGAGCGGCAGCAGCACACGCTCAACGCCACAGATAGCCGTCGTCGGCCCCTTGGCAATGACCACCAGATTGTCAGAGCCTGCAGCCCAGACAACCTTCTGCGCGGCTGCAATCGCAGTACCAAGGTCGTTCACCTCGTCACCGGCAACCAGACGCGAAAGTTCACGATAGTGCGGCGTCATAACCAACGGCTGCTCGCGACGATACATCTCGGGATTACTATCAATACCGTCAATGGCAATCTTAGCAAGGCAGTTGAGTGCATCGGCGTCCAAGATAAGCGGCACATCAAGCTCGAGCAAGCCCGAAACCACCTGCATAGCGCCGGCAGATGTCGTCATACCGGGACCGCACAGTACACAGCTGTACTTCTTTGCAATCTCGCACACCGTCATGCGCGCAGCGGCGCCAAAGGAGCCGCGGGAATCAGACGGAATAGCAAAGACGGGAATCGAAGGAAGTGCCATGCGAATAAGATTGGCGCAGGCGTCAGGAGCCGCGACTGCCACGTAACCAGCACCCGCGCGAGCTGCAGACTTGGCCGCCATAATGGCAGCACCAGGATATTGCGCAGATCCGGCGACAATAAGCACAGAGCCACGGGAATACTTATCGATATTCGTAGGTAGTGGGGCAAAGTAATCAACTAAGTCACCGGGCTCGACAATCTCGGCGGCGTGGTCGACATCATCGATGACCTCGTCAAGACGGTCGTAAAGATTGCCGCAGATCAAATCGCCAGCATACTCAGGACCATCAGCGCTATACAGACCAATCTTGGGCGCAATCATCGTCACCGTGCGCTCGGCACGAATGCAGCCGTCATCAACAACGCCCGTCTCGGCATTCAGGCCCGAGGGAACATCAATGGATACGACACAATCGGCGCATTCATTGACCGTAGGAATCCAGATGGAGAACGGCGCACGCAGATTTCCGTGGAAACCGGTACCAAAAATGGCATCGACAACAACATCGGCCTTATCGATCAAAACCTCGAGTTCATCACGCGAGGGGCCGACGCAAACGTGCACATCGCGGCCGGCAGTACGACGAGCAACATGACGTGCCAGAGCAGCAGGAATCTCATCCGGCTCAACCGGAGAAACAATATCCACGTCCACACCCTTATGGCTCAGGATATCGGCGGCAACCCAACCGTCGCCGCCATTATTACCAAAACCGACCAGAACGAGAACCCGATCGGGATTGAGCTTCAAGACCTCGTTGGCGGCAAACTCACCCGCTAGCTCCATAAGCTCGGCCTTCGAAGTCCCTTCGCGTTCGATGATATCCTCGAGACGAACGACTTCTTCGGTACTCAAAACCGGTTTCATCTATGCTCCTAGCGTATCTTGCGAAGCATCGCCCAGGTGCTCCGTCAATGCTGAATTCTGCAGCTGCTCAAGCTCATCTAAAACAGAGCGAGCCTCTTTAAATGTCTGCGCTACGCGTTTCTTGGTGCTCACCTTTTCCTCTTTTGGCTTAGGCCGAGCATCTTCGGTAATCGCGATGGCATTCGCAACGGCCAAATCTCCTGTAAGCGTAATGGAAAGAGCGACTTCAACAACACCCAGTTCTTGAGCGATCTCGAGAGCACGGCCCGAAAGCAGCGCCTTCGGTTTGCCGAGTTTATCACGCGTTACCGAAACATCCTTG
>CALLST010000328.1:0-19770 GCA_938011875.1 uncultured Collinsella sp.
CGCGCTTCTGGCACACCGCGTGAATCGCCGCGAGCTCGGCCTTGGAGTACAGCGTGCCGTACTCGGTCGATAGACTCACGTACACGGCGCCCGGGAACACCGTGTGCTCGTAGCTCTCGTTTTCGTAGAACACCTGGATATAGTTCTCGAGATCCTCGGCGTGCATCTTGCCCTCGTAGCCGGGGATGGTGAGCACCTTGTGGCCGCCAAACTCGATGGCGCCCGCCTCGTGGCAAGCGACATGGCCGGTCTCGGCGGCAAGGACGCCCTCGTAGGGCGCGAGCAGCATGTCGATCACCGTCGCGTTGGCCTGCGTGCCGCCCACCAGAAAAAACACGTCGGCATCGGGGGCCTGACAGGCCTCGCGAATAAGGTGCTTGGCACGCTCGGTGTGCGCATCGGTGCCGTAGCCGGGCTGCGGCTCCATATTGGTGTCGACGAGCGCCTGCAGCACCGCCGGATGGGCGCCGTGGGAATAGTCGTTGTTAAACGCGAGCATGGCAATCCTCTCTTACCGGGTATCGGTCAGATGATTCAAACGGAGCTATTGTACGCCGCTGGGATAGGCAATGCGCGCGGCAAGGCACTCAAGTGCCAACACCAGGGCAAAGCCGCAGCTCACGTCAGTCAAAAAGTGTGCACCGATCACGATACGGCCAAAGGCGACGAGCGCCGCGACCACGGCAGCGACCCAAAAGACCACACGGCGGCGCGACGGCTTTTCCTTAAAGGCCGCCGCGGGAAGCCCGGCGAGCATGAGGCCGATCGCCGCGTGCGCCGTGTGTCCGCTCGCAAACGACTTAAAGCCGTCCTTGACTACACCGGCGGCAATATAGACCCACTTGTCGGGGTTGCCGATCACCCACCACGGCTGAAAATTGAGCCCCGGCGTGACCTCGATCACGCGCATGCGCGGACGCGACCACAGCGGCTTGACGATCACGTTGAGGATAATGGCCTGAGCGACCCACACGACAAGCACCATCAACGCCCAGCGCGTGAGCTCGTCGGGCTCGGTCGTGCGCGTGAGGCGATAGACGATAAGGTTGGCGACGATGACCAGCACAAACGTCAGCACCAACTGAGCCGCGATGAGTTTGCCGCCAACCCTCAGGGACGAAACGATCTCGTAGCCGGTCAGGCCAACGTTGACGAGGATGCCGAGCACGGCGAGCCATTTGCTCCCCCTGGAGTCGGGACGCACCGCGCGCACGAGCATAACGCCCGCGATGCTCGCCGTCAGCTCGAACGGCAGCTCGCCAGCGGCCTCGATAAAGCGACCGTACATGCTGCCGATGTTGAACAGCGCACTCGAGATCTGATAATCAAAGAAGCTGCCCACGCCCAGACAAAGGCACAGGACAACCGCGATAATGGCGACATCTTTCTTATAGATATACCCGAACATACTTTCCTTTCGATGGGGTCAGATTGCCCAAATGGGTCGTTTGCAGCGTCGACCCGTTAGTCATCGTCAGTCGCGCCCAGCTGCTGCAGTAGCATGAGCGCGGCCGCCACCGGGCCGGTGCCGTCGTTGGCGTCGAGACCTCGGCCCAGGCCGCTGCCCGCACCGGCGCCCGCCTTGTAGGGCACCGACAGCTTGCGGCTCTTGGGGAAGTTCACCGCGCCATAGCGATTCTTGAACTCAAAGGCTACCTTCTTGGGAACGTCAACCCCCAGGAAGGTAATGCGCCCACCGCTGAGCGTGACGCTCTCGAGCCCCAGGCGCTCGCCGCGAATGCGGATGCGCGCGCGGTTGAACAGGTTGAGTCCCGCCAGCGGCAGCTCGCCATGCGCAGCCTCGGTCTCCTCCTGCACCTCATCGATGCTCTCTAGGTCCTCGGCCGCTGCGAGCTTACGGTACACGAGCACGCGCTGATCCACCGCCGGCAGGTACTCCTCGGACAAGAAGTAGTCGGCCGGCAGGTTAATACCCACGCTCGCCGCCTCCACGCCGGCGTCGTCATCGCCGCGCGCCTCAGCCACGGCCTGGCCCAGCATCTGCGTAAACAGGTCAAAGCCCACGCTCGACAGGTTGCCGTGCTGCTCGGCTCCCATAAGCGAGCCGGCGCCGCGAATCTCCAGGTCGCGCATGGCGATGCGCATGCCGCTGCCCAGGTCCTGGAACTCGGAAAGTGCGGTCAGGCGCGCCGTCGCCTCCTCGGTGAGCGGCAGCTCGCCCGGGAACATAAAGTACGCGTAGGCCTGCGTGGCAGAGCGGCCCACACGGCCCTTGAGCTGGTAAAGCTGCGCCAGACCCAGACGCTGCGAATCCTCGATGATCAGCGTGTTGGCGGTCGCGTTATCGATGCCGCTCTCCACGATGGTCGTGGCGATGAGCACATCGATCTTTTTGGTCGCGAACTCGATCATCACGTCCTCGACCTCGCGCGGGCTCATCTTGCCGTGCGCCACGCCCACGCGCGCCTCGGGCGCGGCCTCGTGCACGCGCGCCACGGCATCGTCGATGGTCTTGACGCGGTTGGACACGTAGTACACCTGGCCGCCGCGACCCACCTCCAGGCGAATCGCCGCGCTCACCACGTCGGGGTCGTACTCCCCCACGTGCACGATCACGGGACGACGCCCAGTCGGTGGCGTGGTGATCAGGCTCATGTCGCGCACGCCACTCGTAGCCATCTGCATGGTACGCGGGATGGGCGTTGCCGAAAGCGTGAGCACGTCGATCTGCTCGCGCAGGTTCTTGAGCTGCTCCTTGTGCTGCACGCCAAAGCGCTGCTCCTCGTCGATGATCACCAGGCCCAGGTTCTTGGGGTTCACATCGGCAGAAAGCAAGCGGTGCGTGCCGATGAGCACGTCGATCGTGCCCTCGGCAAACGCCTTAAGCGCGCGCTTTTGCTGCGCCGGGGTGCGGAAGCGGCTGAGCACTTCGACCTCGAGGCCAAACGGGGCAAAGCGCTCAAAGAACGTCTCATAGTGCTGCTGGGCCAGAATGGTCGTGGGGCAGAGCACCATGACCTGGCGGCCGGAGTCCACGCACTTAAACGCCGCGCGCAGGGCAACCTCGGTCTTGCCAAAGCCCACGTCGCCGCACAGCAGGCGGTCCATGGGCTTGGGCGCTTCCATGTCGGCCTTGATGTCGGCAATAGCCTCCAGCTGGTCGCGCGTCTCGTCGTAGGGAAAGCTCTCCTCCATCTCGATCTGCTCGGGCGTGTCGGGCGGGCAGGCGATACCGGTAATCGACGAGCGGCGCGTATAGAGGTCGACCAGGTCAAACGCCAGCTTTTTGGCATTCTTGCGCGCCTTGTTGGTGGCGCGCGTCCAGTCGGCGGTGTTGAGCCTGGTCAGGCGCGGCTTGTCGCCGTCGGGACCGACGTATCGCGTGATACGGTCGACCTGCTCGAGCGGCACGTAGAGCTTGTCGCCGTCGGCATATTCCAGCAAAAAGTAGTCGCGCTCCTTGCCGCCCACTTCCTGGCGCGCGATCTCGCTAAAGAGCGCGATGCCGTGAGTGGCGTGCACCACGTAGTCGCCCGGCTTAAACGGAAACGTGATCTGCGTAATGTCCACCTTGCGGCGGCTGCGCGCGCGGTTGGCATCCATACGGGCGTTGAGGTCGGCGATCGAGAACACGGCCAGGTTGGCATCGGGCACCACCACGCCCTGCGGCAGGGCGGCATCGACAAAGGTCACGCGTCCGCGCGAGATAGTGGGCACGGCAGCACCGGCGGCAGCCTGGGCCGCGCCCGCCTCGAGCGAGCGGGCGTTGAACGCGTCAGCCTTACGCTCGCGAATTGCAGCATGAGCATCCTGACGGGCAGCACGATCGGCAGAATCTGCCGCCGCCACGCGCACGCGCTCGCCAATGACGCCGGCGTTTTCGGGCGCGGCCGTCAGCGATTCCTCAAAGGTAATGCCCTCGTCGCCAAAGGTGAGCTCCATCGACTCGCGCGCGCCGCGGTCGGGAATGGCAAACACGCAGGCATAGCGCTTGCCCACGACTTCCTGAACGCGCGTCATAAAACGGTTGTCCGAGCCTGCGATAGCAGGCTGCTCAATCTTGAGCTCGGCCGTCACCGCACCGCCGGCACGGATGAGGCTTACGTAGTTCAAGCGCTGCTGGGCACCAAAATCGAGCTGTTGGGCGCGCACGTACAGACCATCCAGGCGGTCAATCCCTGCCTCGCCGGCACGCGCCTCGATATCCTCGTAGGCGCGCAGGCAGTCGTCGAACAGCGAGCGCGGCTCGGACAGAACCACGAGCGCCTTGCCGCTCACGTGCGCCAACGGGCTTACGGTCTGGCCGTACATCACCGGCAAAAAGCGGTCGAGCTCGGGCGTGACGATGCGCGCATCCACCATCTCGAGCAGCGCCGCCAGCTTGCTGTCGTCCTGGCTGGCGCGATAGAGCGCCACATGCATATTGTGGACCGCCTCGTCGGTAAGCGCCAGCTCGCGGCACGGGAAAATCTCGATGCTATCCTCGTTGCCGATGGTCTGTCCCGTGGAGCTCACCATACGACGTATGCGGTCGATCTCGTCGCCAAAGAACTCAATGCGCACGGGTGCCTTTTCCTGCGCGGGAAACACCTCGACGGTGTCGCCGTGCACACGGAACAGGCCGGGCGCGTCGGCGGCGCCGGCATTGGTGTAGCCCATGCCCACCAGGCGCTGCGGCACCTCGTCAAAAGGAATCTCCTCGCCCACTGCAAAAGTAGTGGACTCCCAGTAGCGACTCTCGACCGGCGGTACGCAGCGCAGCAACGCGCGAGCCGAGGCAACCATGATGCAGTTGTCCCCGCGCACGATGCGCCCCAGAGCCTCGCAGCGCTGCGCCACCACGGCGTCGTCCGGCGCCTGCTCGCGCCACGGATAGTCCTTGCGCTCAGGAAAACGACACACGTGCGCCAGGCCCACGTAGGCGGCAAGGCTACGAGCGGCGCGATCGGCCGCATCCTCGCCGCTCACAACGTAGACCGTCGGGCGCGGACGGCGCGCAAACTGGGCGGCCGCCATAAGCGTGCGACCCGACTGCGACACGGCCAGCGTCACGTCCTCGCCGGCATCGAGTCCGGCCTCGACGGTCTGCAAGGCCTCAGCAGTGTAGAGCTGCGCGGCTATACGGTGAATGAGCATGCTGTTCCTCCGGCATCGCAACGCCAAAAGCCCGCCGGGGCAAGCTCGGCGGGTCGTACGTCAAATACATTGTCTGTCATGGTAGCGCATGGAGAGGACTCCGGCTCAAGGGCAAGCCCAGCCCCGCAAAAAACGCCAGACGAAGATGCGTTCCGCCCTACCCCGCTACGCGCACGCTGGGGCACAAATCTGCCAGCGGACACTCGTCACACTTGGGTTTGCGGGCGTCGCAGATCTCGCGACCGAAGGTGATCCACTGATGGTTGACCGACTCCCAATACTCGTGCGGCAAAATCTTGAGCAGATCCTGCTCGGTCTTGAGCGGCTCCTTGGCATGTGTCTTGGGACTCAACATCAGGCGATGCGCAATGCGGTTGACGTGCGTGTCCACCGCAATGCCCTCCACGATGCCATACCCCACGTTGAGCACGATGTTCGCCGTCTTGCGTCCCACGCCCGGCAGCTTCACGAGTTCCTTCATGTCGGCCGGCACCTCGCCGCCGTAATCGGCGACAATCATCTGCGCGGCCTCCACGGCATGTTTGGCTTTGCTCTTGTAGAAGCCGAGCGACTTGATGGTGTCCGCCACGTCAGCCACGCTCGCCCCGGCCATGGCCTCGGGCGTGGGCCACTGGGCAAACAGCTTCGGCGTCACCTTGTTGACCTGCGCGTCGGTCGTTTGCGCCGAGAGCAGCACCGCGATCAGCAGGCGGAAGGGATTCTCGTGGTCCAAAAAGCACTCGACCGGGCCATAGCGACGGTTGAGGCGCTCACACACCTCAACGGCGCGCTCGCGTTTGGCGGCATTGGTCTCGCGTGGCATAACGACTCCTCGGCTCAACGGCACAATAAACTTATGGGCACAATTGTCCCACGTCCGAGACGCTTACGCCTCCAAGAATGCGCCGGTCTGACGGCTCCACAGGCTCGCGTACTCGCCACCCGCCTCGACGAGCTGCGCATGCGTGCCGTCTTCGACAATCTCGCCGTCCGCCAGCACCACAATGCGGTCAAGCGCCGCCACGGTGGACAGGCGGTGCGCCACCACAATGGAGGTGCGGCCGCGCATCAGATTCTCGAGCGCCTCCTGCACCAACGCCTCGGACTCGCTGTCCAAGGCAGACGTCGCCTCGTCGAGCACCAGAATCGGCGCGTCGGTTAGGATGGCGCGGGCGATAGCCACGCGCTGACGCTGACCGCCAGAGAGCTTGACGCCGCGCTCGCCCACCATAGTGTCAAAGCCACGGGGCAAGCGGTCGATAAACTCGGTCGCATTAGCCAAGCGAGCCGCCTCGCGAATCTGCTCATCAGTGGCGTTGGGACGACCGTAGGCAATGTTTTCGCGAATGGAGCGGTGGAACAGCAGCGCCTCCTGCGGCACGTAGGCAACCTGACGGCGCAGGCTCTGCTGCGTGCAGCGCGAGACGTCCTGGCCGTCCACGAGCACGCGGCCGCCCTGTACATCGTCCAGGCGCAACAACAACTTGGTGAGCGTCGTCTTGCCCGAGCCCGATTTGCCCACCAGGCCCACGCGCTGGCCCGCCGCCACATGAAGTGTCAGGTCATCGAACACGCTCTCGCCCGCCGCAGCGTCACGGTACGCAAAGCTCAGCTGCTCAAAATCAATCGCGCCCTCGGTCACTTTGAGCTCGGGGGCGTCCGGGTCATCTGCCACCAAACGTGGCTCGTCCAGCACGCGCGTCATCTCGGCCGCATCGCCGAGCGCGCGGTTGATGCGCTGCATCATGGAGCTTACGTAGTTCAGGCGCATGGTGAGGTTATAGGTGTAGGTAAAGATCATGACGAGCGAGCCGGCCGAGATGCCAAACCACGCGTTGCCGCCCGCCACGAATACGCTCACCACGGCCATGGTGATGACGATAAGACCCGAGGTCGTAAAGTTGCGCTGCATCATGGCGTGCATCGAGACCGTCTCGGCATCGCGCGCGGCACGATCAGCGGCGTCGAACAGATCACGTTCAAAGTCCTCGCGCCCGCAGGTCTTGACGGCCAAGATGTTCGTGACCGCGTCGGAGAGCACGCCCGAGAGCTTGTTCTGCGCGGCGGACGTCGCGGCCGAAAGCGGCATGATGCGCTTGTACATAAGCCAGACAAACGCGATGTAGACGGCCATGATGCACACCAGGATCACGGTAAACGTCGGCACCACCGGGGCGAGCGCCGCCACCGTGCAGATGACCGAGGTGATGGTGGGGATGAGCGAATACACCGTCACGTCGACCAGCCCCGTATAGCCGCTCATAAAACGGCTCGTCTGGCTCACGAGCGATCCGCCAAAGCGGCTGGTGTGAAATGTCATGGATTGATTGGAGAGCGTGTCGAAGCACAGGCGCGCCAGGTGATAGTTGCCCGCAATCTCGAGCTTGTAGACGGTGTAGTCCTGCAGCTTGGAGAGGATTTGGCCCACCAGGTTAACGAGTACGAGCGCCAGGATATAGGGGCCGAAGACCTCAAACACCTGATCACCCGCCACGGGACCGGCTTGAACGCGGTCGACAATGAGGGCCATCACATAGGTATTGGCAAACGTCAGCAAAAAGATGTAGCCCGCCGACGAGAACACCGAGAGAAAGACGATCAGCGGCTGTGTGCGCGTGACGTCCCAAAAACGCTGCAGCGTGCGGCGAACGGTGGAGCGTTTGAGCGGGCTGGTGCTTCTCTGAGACATGGTCTTCCTTTCGCGTCTGATAGGGCGAAACGCCATTGTTGCACATTGGAGCACGCTTCAGACAAGTGCGATACGAAAAGCGGTGGGGCGCCCGCGTTTGTGCCGGTGCCCCACCGTCTTGTTGCAATTAGTCCTCGTCTTCTTGGTCTGTGGGAAGGCCCGCGGGCGTGAGTCCCAAGATCTCATCGACTTGGTCGGCGTCTTCCAGTGCGTCGATGTCCTTGAGCTTGCGCTCCATTACGTTGGTGCGCGTGGTAATGATGCCCTCGACCGTTTTGCCCGCGGTCTCGATCTGCTGCTGGGCGCGGCGCAGCGCCTTTTGATAGCGCGGCAGCTCGGCCTTGACGGCGGAGAGCACGCGCAGCACGTCGTCGGTACGTTTTTGCAGCCTAAACGTCTGGTAGCTCATCTGCAGGCTGTTGAGAATGGCGGCCATGGTGCTAGGACCGGCTACGTTGACGTGATAGTCGCGGCCCAGGGTTTCGATGAGCCCGGGTCGGCTGACGACCTCGGCGTACAGCCCCTCAAACGGCACGAACATGATGCCAAAGTTGGTCGTTGCCGGCACACTCAGGTACTTTTCGCAGATGTCCTTTGCCTCGCGTTTCACCATCATATCGAGCGTCTTGCGCGCTGCGGCAACGGCCTCCGCATCGCCCGACTCCTGGGCGTCGAGCAGATGCTCGTACGCGTCGCCCGGGAATTTGGAGTCGATCGGCAGCAGCACGGGATCGCCCTCGTCTACCGGCAGCTTGACGGCAAACTCAACGCGCTCCGAGGCGCCGGGCCTGGTGGCAACGTTTTCCAGATACTGGTCGGGTGTGAGGATGTCCGTCAGGATCGCACCCAGCTGTACCTCGCCCAAAATGCCGCGCGCTTTTACATTGCCCAGCACACGCTTGAGGTCGCCTACGCCGGTGGCGATAGATTGCATATCGCCCAGGCCCTTGTACACGGCCTCGAGCTGGTCGCTCACCTGCTTAAACGATGCCGAAAGTCGGTCGTTGAGCGTGCGAGAGAGCTTCTCGTCCACCGTCGCGCGCATCTGATCGAGCTGCACGTTGTTGTCTTCGCGGATGGCACCCAGCTGAGCATCGACCGTCTCGCGCACCTTGTCCAGGCGATGCTCGATGCCCTCGCGATTGGCGCTGAGCTGTTGGGCGGTCTCGCGGCGCAGATCATCCATCCGGTCACCGGCTTGCGAGAACTCGCGCGCGATGGTCAGGTAACGTTGCTGCTCTACGGCCGCATCGGTCGTCTGCTGCTGCGCGATGGCATTGGCCGTGCGACGGGTTTCGGCCAGCGCGACGTTCAGGGCATCGAGCGCTTTGTTAGCCTGCTCGAGTGCTGCCAGCGTTTCCGCGCTACTGTCGCCACGCTCCCGCAACTCGGCACGCAGGCTCTTGAGTTGGAGGGCGCAAGCCACAGCAACCCCCACCGCCACCAAGGCGATCACAACAAGCACAATATCAATAGCAGACATAAACTCCGCCCAACAAACCCAATCGAGCACCAATCAAAACCGCGATCAATCTTACCCCGCCATACGCACCGGGCGCCCGGTCCCTTCTTGGGCGCCCCTCTCCTCCGCATATTCCATAATGCGGCGCGCCGTCTCCCTGCTCACCTTTGAGTCATCACCGGCTAAATATGCGTACACGTTTCCCTTATTCAGATTCAAATCGCGGCAGAGACCGTAGCGCGTTACGCCCGATTCCTCTAGCGCTCCCAACGTTCTTTTTCGCATCAGGGCGTTGATCCTTCTGTCCGCCACTGGCTTTTCCTTCACCGCTCTATACGCACGCCAAACGTTGGCATAACGATTAGGAAGTTTATCCTCGGCGCATAGAGATGCCAGGCTACCCGTTTGGGCGTACAAGGACAAAACGCCTCGGTAACCCTCTTCCATCCACGAACCCTCGGATAAGCCCAGAACGTATTCGGCTTTACCCTGTGCCAAAGCGAGCAAAAACAGGGGCTCCGCCACGCGCGGCGCAACCGTCGTCGCTTGCTTAACCAGTTTTCTAAAACTGAGCGATTGCTGTCCGGATAGCTCTCGGCAATAGCCTTTTAAGAATCCCTCAAAGGTCAGATTCAACCGAGCACCTCCTTTTTTTGTATTGGCTGTATGCGCAGACCATCTCTTGATAACTCCGCTCCGAAGGCGACGACGCCAGATCCTCCAAGGATGTCGTTAAGTACCTTAACATGGCATTTTCTATTATTATTCATCATCAATAATACTATTCAGTCGCATGACAGGATTCCCAGGATGTGAGGATTCTACTCATGGCGATAATCCCTACACCCCAGAAGTCCTAACGTGACAAACGCTAACTCTCCCAGCCGGCGCGAATGGTTGCTACGACATCGCCTAGGCGCTGGCCGAGAGCCGCTAGATGTTGGAGCACCTCGTTGGGCGATGCGCCGTTGAGGATGCACGTGAGGGCATACGATGCCAGAAAGATGGCCACAAGCCCTAACGGGATGAGCACGATCATCGCCAATGTGCGCAAGCGCTGGCCCACACGGCGACGACGCGCACGACGCTTGTCGAACGCGAGCTCCTGCGCATATGAATCTTGCTGTACGGAATAGGCCTCTGGTGCCGATTCGCACCCGGGCACAGCTGCAGGTACAGCAGCGGGCACGACATTTTGCGCAAAGGGCTGGACTGCCGCCCCTTGCATTTGTATCTCCATGAGTCGTTGCTGCTGACGCAGCATGCGCTCAGCTTGTTGCTGCGGAGTCTCAAGAAACAGATCCATGCTGGCCTCCAAAATCGGAGCATTCGACGCTTACGACCAGCATCCCGCACCGCCATGACCGCGACAACGCAATCGCCGGCAATAGCCACAAAGTTTCTTTTGCTCAAAAGCTGTCGAAAAGCTCAACAACTCCCCTACCAGCACTTTCTCTGAGCTTTTTTCGTCAGCAATCTTTTGGCCTTCCACCCTTACGCCAACTGACCAAAATCTAACCAAAAGCTTGACGAAAATTGTGGAGACCGGGACCCCACAAAAACGTGCCGCCCCAAAAAGGGGCGGCACACAACCTTTAATATCAGCTTTTCTGTAGCGAGCACGCAACGACCCGAAGCCGGAGCGTGGGGCGGGAGGCCGGATCGTCTTCCCTCAACGCGACCCTGCGGAGCCGTGAGCGGGGAGGGAAGGCGATCCGGCCTCCCGCCCTGCGCTCCGCAGCAGCCAGCGCCAAGCGCTAGTAGTTCACCACCTGCTCCTCAAAGTACGCCTTGGGGTGGTTACACACCGGGCACACCTCAGGCGCCTCGGCACCAACGTGCAGGTGCCCGCAGTTCAGGCACTTCCACACCTTCACGCCCTCGCGCTCAAACACCTCGCCCGACTCGATGCGCTCGACGAGTTTGTTGTAGCGCTCCTCGTGAGCCTTCTCGACAGCGGCGACACCACGGAACTTGTCGGCGATCTCGGCAAAGCCCTCCTCCTCGGCGGTCTTGGCAAACTCGTCATACATCGTGGTCCACTCGTAGTTCTCGCCCGCGGCGGCGTCGCGCAGGTTGTCCAGAGTGCCCGGAACGGCGCCGTCGTGCAGATACTTAAACCACAGCTTGGCGTGCTCGGACTCGTTGCCCGCCGTCTCGGCAAAGATATTCGAAATCTGAACGTAGCCATCCTTCTTGGCCTTAGATGCGTAGTAGCGATACTTGGTGTGTGCCTGGGACTCACCGGCAAAAGCGGTCTCGAGGTTCTTCTTGGTTTGGGAATTCTCAAAATCCATAGGTGTACTTCCCTTCAACGCATGCCGCCCGTAGGCTTCGAGCGGCCTCGCCTTTAGGATGCCCTCAAGCCGAGAATTTAAACCTTACAATCCCGTTCTTCAGATTTGAGCGGGCTACACACTCAACCAGCGATCGCCCTCGGCTCGGCAAAAGCCCTCACGCTCCAGGTCGGCTAGAATGCCCGCGACAAGCTCGCACTCGACCGGCCCGCGACCGGCTGCCGTCTCCATTTCGTTAACGCCCACCACGGCATCAGCAAGCGTTATCCCCGCCGGCCGCCCATCGCGCGCAGCCAGTAGCATGCGTACAATATGGGCGCGTTTTTGGCGACGCGAGCCCTCGAACTTGGACTGACGACTATAGCCCGCCGAGCGCCTGGACGGATTGGGCAGCGTCTTCTTAAGATACGCGCCATAATCTAGCAGCGCGTAATACCACGCGCGCGGCGTGTCGGCATCGTCTTGAGGCACGGCAAAGGGCGCGATCTCATCCGCCACCGCACCGGGGGCCGCCGGACAGGCGGCTTGAATCAGCGGCACCAGCTCGCGATCGGGAACAGCCGGCACATCGGGAAAGAAATGATGCAAAAAGACCGTGCGCACGTTGGTCTCCAGATACACGCCTGGAAGGTCAAACGCAAACGACCGGATACCCTGCGCCGTTGCCGGGCCAATACCAGGCAGAGCGACCAAGTCACGCGTCTCACGCGGAAACTCCCCGTCCCAGTCCTCTACAACGCGCTGAGCGGCCCCATGAAGCGCCAGAGCGCGTCGGTTGTAGCCCATGCCCTGCCAAGCGTCCAAAACATCGGAAGGCGCGGCCTGGGCAAGCGCCTGCACAGTCGGAAAGCGATCGAGCCACACCGGCATGCGCGCCTCCACACGCGGCACCTGTGTTTGCTGCAGCATGACCTCAGAAAGCCAAATGATGTACGGATCGCGCGTGCGGCGCCACGGAAGGTCGCGATAACGCAGGACCCCTTCCGAACGAATCATCGAACGAAAGGGGTCCTGAATCATGGCTATGCTCCTTATGCGGCGCTATTCCTCCCGGTAAGCGCACGCGCAGGTGGCGTACTCGGGAAACGCTTCGCGGTCGGCGAACTTGGGATCGACGGCCGGGAACTGGCGGTGAGCGACGATGTCGCCGAGCGAAACGGAATCGAGGTAGTCGCGCATCAACGCCTGAGCTCCGGCCCACAGGGGATGATAGCAGCACGCGCCCATGCGCGCACAGTCACCATCGGGCGCGGTACAATCGTTCATAACCATAGGACCCTGAACGGCCTCGACGACCTGGCGGATAGTGACGTCGTCCGGACTGACCTTGAGACGCATGCCACCGTGGACGCCACGCAGGCTCTCCACAATACCGGCCTGGACCAAACCGTGCTGAATCGAGCGGGCAAACGAATACGGAACATTGACCTCTTCGGCAGCGGTGCGAACAGAAAGCAAACACTCCGGATCCTCAGCAAGCATCGCCAGCATACGAAGGGCGTAATCAGTCTTCCTCGATATGTCCATTTTTTCCCCTTTCAAGGAATACGAACAGCTCGAACGAGCTCCGGGGCCGAGCTTGTGTCGAGACGCTAAATGACCGCCAGGACATCCAAATGGTAAATCGGATATCCACTGAGTGCCGCGCTTGGAGCGAAATGCATCAGATGCGGCGCACAGTGCAATTTAGTATAACCTAACCCCCTGTCTCGTAGAACAGGTGTTGCGCAACAAAGCTGTTGTTCAGACAGATATACTCATTAGATTTTACTTGCGTTCCCGAAGGCGCGGGGGTTCTGGGCGAAGATGCACCAGGGCGATCGTTCTATCGAAACAAAGTGCATCAAACGCAAAAAGCCACGTCCGAAGACGTGGCTTTAATTGCGTTGGCGGGAAGTACGGGGCTCGAACCCGCGACCTCCGACGTGACAGGCCGGCGCTCTAACCAAACTGAGCTAACTCCCCAGGCAGTCGTTCGCGTTTGTTTCCGCTCGCGTGCGCTGCGGGGATTAGTATACACAGAAGTCTGTCCGCCGCGCAACAACTTTTTTGAAAAAATTTTTCGGTCCCTCCGGGAGGGTCTCCGGGGCCGGCTGGCGCGGGTTAAGTTTGCTGCTCTACAGTCCTGCGCAAGACGGAAAGCACATTAAGTGCTTTCCTTTGCGTGCGGAACTCGCGACAAACTTAACCCCCGCCCCCAGCCCCGGAGACCCTCCCTGCCGTCACTTTGTTCGAGTCGTTGTTGTTCCTCGCCGCTTCGCGGCTCGGCGGCCCCGTTCTCCGCGGCGGGGTTGGTCTGATGGATCTTGTTGAAGCTCGGCCATTGGCTCAAATGGAAACGGGGGACGCATCTGCATCCCCCGTTTTTGTTGTGATTACTCTAGGTCAATAAACTTAGTGCTTAGGATCTTGCCGTCTTTTACTAGCATTCTGGCCATGGTGGGGCCTCGGGTGCCTCTGGGGTAGCTGGCGCTGCCCGGGTTGAGGACTAAGCAGCGGCCCACTTGGGCTTCTTTGGTTACGTGGGTGTGGCCGTTGATGGCTACGTCTACGGATCCCACCGGAAGGTCTTCGCGGTAGTGGGCTACGGCGAATTTGAGGCCTTCGTAGGTAAAGAGCGCAAGACGGTCTACATCGGGACCGTAGTCGCGGTAGTAATCGTTGTTGCCCAGTACGGCCCGCACGGGGGCGATGGTGCATAGGTGCTCGTAGTCCATCTCTGACGTGAGGTCGCCGGCGTGGATAATCAGGTCTGCGCCCTCAAGCTCATCCAGGAGCGCAGGCGATAAATAGCCGTGGGTGTCCGAGATGATGTCGATACGCTTGGCGCTTGCACTGTTCATGGGATCCCTTCCGCAAAAAACGATTCGGCAGATACATACAAAAAGGCCCCACGCCTCCGCAGACGATAGGTCTACAGGGCTGCGGGGCCAGTGTGCTAGAGACTCAGGGCCTTCTTAAGCGGCACGACGCGGCGGCGCGAAACCGGCACGCGTTCGTCGACGCCCGTAATACCCAGCTGGATGGCGCCCGAGGGCACCGTCTCCACATCCGTGACGCACGCCAAGTTGACGATATAGCGGCGGTGAACACGGAAGAAGCCAAAGTCGCAGAGTTTGGCCTCAAACTGCGCCAGCGAGGTCGTCGACAAAAAGCGATCATCGACGGTATAGATGCAGGAGTAATCGTCCTTGGCCATGATAAAGCGAATGTCGTCCACGGGGATGAGGACCTTGCGGCCGCCCTTTTCCACCGGGATACGCTCGATGGTCACCTTGCTGTCCGTAACCGGCTTGGTGCGTTGCATGACCTTCTCGATCGCGCGATCCAAGCGAGCTTCCTCGACCGGCTTCATCAGATAATCGACGGCATCCACGTCGAATGCCTCGACCGCATGGTCACTATACGCAGTCACAAACACGATCGCCGGCGGATTTTTGAGCTTATGCAGCGCCTCGGCAAGTTGCAGGCCCGAGGCACCGGGCATCGAGATATCGAGAAACACGACATCTACGCGACTTTCCATAAGCATCTCGATGGCGGAGCGGACGCTCGACGCCTCAGTGATCGTGCCGATCTTGCCCGTTTGCTCGAGCAGGAAGCGAAGCTCCGAGCGAGCCGGCGCCTCATCATCCACAATCATCGCACGCAGCATAGGGATAAAACCTTTCGTCAACTAACTACGCCGGGCATCCGTCGCATGACGTTGAGCCCGTAGCCTTTTATTTTACTCTTGAATGTCGAAGATGCTCTCTGACAAATCAAGATGAAGGAGCACTTTGGTGCCCTTGCCCGGCGCCGATTCGACACGCGTATAGGAGTGCGGCCCATAAAAGCGATGGATGCGCTCCGAAATATTGTGCATGGCCACACCGGCGCCGCCACCCTGGGGAGAGCTGGCGTCGGGACGGGCAGAACGCTCGTCAAACAGTCTGGCGGCGGTACCCTCATCCATGCCCACGCCATTATCGGCCACGGCAATCAAGATTGCATCCTCGCCGTCTTGGTGAACGGTCACGTCGATCCTCAGGGCGTCGTCATCGCCCATACCATGACGTACGGCGTTCTCGACAATCGGCTGGATCACGAACGCCGGCACCAGCGTATCTTCCACGTCCTCGGACACATCGAACGTCGCAAGCACGCGGTCCTCGCCAAAGCGGGCCTTCTCAAAGGTAAGGTAGCGCTTGGTCTGTGCGACCTCGCGCGAGACCGGAATAAGCGATCCCGAGTTGTCGAGCGTGGCACGATAGAACGATGAGAACTCACGAAGCAGTTCGCGGGCCCGCAGCGGGTCGGTGCGCGTAAACGATGCAATGGTGTTCAGCGTGTTGAACAGGAAGTGCGGGTTAATCTGCGCCTGCAGCGCACGCACCTCGGCGCGCGCCGTGAGTTCCTTTTGCACCTCGAGCTCGTGGATGGCGAGCTGCGTGGACAAGATCTCGGCAAAGCCCGAGGCAAGCGCATACTGGGTACGGTCGACGGCGCGCGGGGTCTTGTAGTAGAACTTGAGCGTGCCGACGGTACGATCGCCCACCTTGATGGGGGCGATAATGCCGGCGGGGACTTGGTTGTGCGAGCCGTCCGAGCCCACGACATCCACCATACGGTTGAACGACTGCACGATGCCATGTTCGATAACGTAGCGTGTGGCAAGCGTGTGGATGGGAGTATCGGGCAGCAGTTTTTCCTCAAACTCGCCCGCGCAGGCAAGCACGTTGTCCTCGTCGGTGATGGCCACCGTCATGGCGCGCGTCTCGGGCAAAATGCGCCGGCACACCAAACGCGCCGACTCCTGCGTCAGACCGCCCTTAATGTCCTCGAGCATGGCCGAGGCCACCGAGAGCGTCTCCTCGGTGTACTGGGAGCGCACCGAATCGGGATTGAGCGTCAAAAAGATAAAGATGCACAGAAAGATGCACAGCAGCGCGCAGGCAATCACCGTGGCGATCGGCTCGATACCGGTCACCAAGGCAAAAATAAAGTACACCAGCACACAAATGGCGCAGGCAACGGCAATGATGCGAAAGATTGATATTGAACTATCGCGCTGGGCGCGGCGGTCGATCATTCGGCCCCCTCCAGGATACTGATCAGTTGTGCGTCACGCCAAAGCCCGTCCATGATCTTGGGCCAAAAGCTCTGGAAACGCAGGTAGCTTGCAGCGTTTTGGCGCGCATAGGCCTTTGCCTCGTCGATACCATGGCGCCAGATGCGCAGGTAGCCCTCATGCTCGCGGGTAAACACGCTGCGGACCATAGCGGTCTTGCGCACGCGGTCGTCGAGCTCGCGCGAAATCCACGGGCCCGGGTAGGGCATGAGCGATGCCGCCGTAACGGGAATGAGCTCCTTTTGATGCGCGGCGAATGTCAACTTGGCCCGTTCGTAGTACCAACGGTATACATCCTGCATAAAGCGCGGTGAGCGCTTTTCGGACTCCGGAGGCAGATGGCGCACGGTCCACTCGTTATCGAACCACACGTCGTAGCCAAACATGCGCATGTTAAAGAGGTAATCCAAGTCCTCGCCGCGGGTGATAAACGGGTCAAAGGCCACACGCGTAAAGGCGCGGGCGTGCAGGGCCATCAGGCCGCCGCACACGTAGTTGGAGCGCGAGATGCGGGTGCCCGAAAGCGCCTTTTTCATCCAACGGTTGAACTCGATGCGCTTGGTCCACCAACGATGGCAGATGCCCGCCTTGTCCGTGGGAGCCAGCGGCGAGCCGTCGCGATCGTAGAAATAGCCGCTCTTGACCAAGATCGGCAAGCCCTGACGCGTCTGCTGCCCCAACGCATAGGTCGCGCGCTTCATAAAGTCGGCGTCGATGACAGTCTCATCGTCATCCAAGAAGATAACCGCGTCATGCCCCAGCACAGCGGCGCAGGCTAGCCCCATATTGCGGATGGCACCGTAGCCTCGCAGGCTCACGCACTCGCCCGAACCCTTGGGCGCGATCTGAGCAACCCGGTCTGCGATGCGCGAGGCCTGGGTGTTGGTAACAACGGTGACCTTGAGCGTGGGATGCGCGTCGACAATCTCGTGCACGCGCAGCGACACATCGGCTGTGGCAGAAACGGGACAGACCACCAAAAGGATGATGCGCGGGATGTCACGTACCTGCTCAAGCGAGGCCAGGCAGCGGTCGAGTTCGGGATTGTCGGCGTTGAGTCGCGTCGAATGGTCATAGGTGCCAGGGGCGTTTGCGCAAGCGTCATCGCCCGCCCAATACGTTGGAATCACGACTGTGGCGTTCACGCCTTACCCTCCCTGCAACACAAAAACGGGACGCCGCCAAACACAGGCGACGCCCCGCGACCTAGCTGATTCCATCATACCCACTTGGGCAAATCATTGCTCGCAAGTCGCAATGTTTATTGCGGATAACCCCAAAAGAGTACCGTGGACAGGCACAATAGCCGCTCGCTCCTATGCGGCATGCTCTGCTGCCCGAGTCATGCGGGACAGGCGAACCAGCAGCATAAAGCCAACGATCAGCAGCACGCCAATAGAAAGGACGCCCAGCGACGGGTTGCCGGTCAGCGAGGTAACGACCGACACTAGGAAGGTACCCATGACGCTTGCATAACGACCAAAGATGTCAAAGAAGCCGTAGTACTCGTTGGACTTTTCCTTGGGGATAATGCGACCAAAGTAGCTACGGCTGAGCGCCTGCGCGCCGCCCTGGAACAGGCCGACCATAATGGCAAGCACCCAGAACTCAAAGGCGGTCTTTAGGAAGAACGCGGCGAACAGCACAATGCCCATGTAGGCGGCGACCGCCACCAGGATCATGTTGAGCGTGCCCACGCGTCCGGCGAGCTTGCCGTAGATGATGGCGGACGGAAAGGCCACGAACTGCGTAACGAGCAGCGCCAGTACCAGCTGGGTCGAATCGATGCCCAAAGCCGAGCCGTAGCTGGTAGCCATGGAAATGACCGTGTGGACGCCATCGATATAGAAGAAGAACGCAATCATGTAGACCAGCACGGTCTTGTTGTGGGCGATCTCGCGCATGGTGTGTCCGACCTCGGAGAACACACCGCCAACGATGTGGCCGATGGTGTCCTCGGGACCGCGCTCGCGACCATACTTTTGCTTATAGGTGTGAATGAGCGGCAGGGTAAAGATGAGCCACCAGGCACCAGTGATGATAAAAGACAGACGCGTTGCCAGCATGGTGGGGACGCCAAGAGCGGGGCCGCCCATGATGAGCGCCAGGCAGATGACGAACGGCACGGTGGAACCGATGTAGCCCCAGGCATAACCCGAGCTGGACACGGCGTCCATGCGCTCGTCGGTGGTAACGTCGGGCAGCATGGCGTCGTAGAACGTCATAGAAGAGTTAAGGCCGATGGTGCACAGCACGTACACGGTCAAAAATGCCATGGCGGACATTGGGATAGCCTGCGCCAGGCAAAGAACCAGGCCCGTGAGGAAAAAGCCCAAGAAGAACTTGATTTTGTTGCCAGCGTAGTCGGCAAGTGCGCCCAGAATGGGCATGAGCATGGCGATGACCAGCGAGGCGATCGTCTGAGCGTTGCCCCAAGCGACCACCAGGTCTGCCGAGGAAGCACCGGTATTGATGGCGTTAAAGTAGATGGGCACCACCGAGGTATTGAGCAGCACGAGGGCCGAATTGCCCACATCATACATAACCCAGTTACGCTCGAGCTTGGTGTATTTCATGGACAGGGACCCTTCGTATTCGCCCGATATGCAGTTAGTTCATCGTACCCCAATTGTCCAGAACCGCCGGTAAGGATTCGGCAAAGGGGCACGCACGGGCCCTATTCCTCGCGGTCGAACTCCTCATCGGCATTGAGCACGCGACCGCTGTAGTTGACGTGACTGGTCACGGCATCCATGTCACCGGTCTCGATAAAACGTGCGACCGTGCACTCGTAATCGCCCAGCGCGCGATCAAAGACCTCGGGGAAACTCTCGTTCGAGACCTCATCGGTAAAGGGATTCTTCCATGTCAGATGGCCCAGGTTACCGGTGCGCTCGGGCAGCTCCGTCGTCACGCGATGAGCAAGGCCGTCGAGCAGCGAGTAATCGTGCACCAAGCCCTCAACCAGCGAGATCGCGCGCGTCTTTGCGGAGCCGGCCGGCTCAATCGCGCGGTAAAGTCGCTGCATATTGGCAACGGCAGCACCGTACTCCCCCGCCGGAATGTCAATGCCGTACACGCGTCCGGCAACATAGCTCATCAGCACGCCGGCCAC
>CALLST010000329.1:0-5357 GCA_938011875.1 uncultured Collinsella sp.
GCGTTCTTGGGGGCCGAGGCACGCCGCCCGCCCCCCCCGGGCGCTTGGGCGCTGGCGGGCCGGGGGCTCCCCGTCGGCTCCGCCCCCCCTCCCCGGCGCCCGCCCGGCACTCGCGGGTAGCCGACCAAAACCGCCTGAAGGGTCACATTTATCTGAATAATTTAATCCCGTGCCTTTTGCTGCTCGCTGGCGTTGTCTGGGCATTGATGGCTACGTAGTTTAAGAGGCGGCGGTGCTGTTGTTTGAATTTTTGCAGTTAAAGAGGTCCGTTTCCCTAGGTGGGGAAACGGACCTCTTTTTGTCTCTGGGCTTGTGGATTGGCGAAGACAATAACCGCTGGCAGCTATTTTGAGTTCTTGATGCGGCGTGTGGCAGTGGCGGTTATTCCGAGGCCTGCGGCGGCGACTGCTGCGAGTGCGATTGCGCTCGGCGCTGCATCGCCCGTGTTCGCGAGCTTGCCGGCGGTCGTATCTGCTTGCTTGCCGCTGCTCGAGTTCGCTTGCTTGGTGGAGCTTGGTAGGGCGTCTTTGCCGGTTGCAGGTGAGCCAACGGGCGGTGTCGCCTCGGCGGGTTGCGCTGAGCCGGAGGGAGGCACTGTCTCGGTCGGTTTCGCTATCTCGGGCGAGGTGGCCTTGTCTGCCGCGGCCTTTGCCTCTTCGTATGCTTTGCAGGCATCGTCATAGGCCGCTTGCGCCTTTTCCAAATCGCCGAGGAGCGCATCTCGCTTGGCTACGTCCTCGTCGATGTGGGCTTTGGCTTCCTCTGCCTCACTTTCGAAATACTGAACCTGTTTTTTCTGGCTTTCGAGCCGGCGTTGGCAGCGGTGAAGATCATCTTCACAAGATTTTTCTCGCCTTTCTGCCGACATGATCTCACCTCGCAACTGCTTAATAGTTTCGTTAGAAGCTCCGTCGTCGATTGCCTTATTTAATTCTGCCTGGAGCTCGCTTACCCGGTTGATGGCCCCGTCGTATTTGGCTTGGGCAGCATCGACGTCCGCTTGCATGGTGGGAAGGAGTTCCCTCCCTTCGGCGGCTTGCGCCGCCATCTTTTCGCGGTACTCTTGAAAACGGGTAATGTCATCATTGAATCTCGCAATTTTCTCGGGACTTGCGGCGTCTTTTGCGGCCTCGAGGGTTTTGAGCGCTTCCTGCATGGCTGCATACGCTTTTTCTTTTGCGGCGGCCGCGTCTTCCGTCTGCAAGGCAACTGCACCGGTGGGGGAACTGGTTTCCGCCGCCATCGCCGTTGCGGGGGCGATTCCCGCGACAAGTGCCGCGGAAAGGGCGATGCCCACGGTTGCTCGTCTTGCTCTTCTTGCGAGAATGTCGTTCATCTCGGCACCTCATTTCAAGGGTCGGCGACTAACTTGGTAGCACTAATGTAAATTTACCATGCTAGTTGACCCGACACTGGCTGGGTGTGCGCGTATACCCCTCTGAAAACTGAATCCCGTTAGAAATGACGAGTTGTTTACGCTTCTTTTGGGGTGGCGGTACTATCATGGTTCGAATTGAATGTGGATGATGATAGGGAGCGCCTATACATGATTGAGCTGCTCAGGCGTTTTGGTGGTAAGTTTCGCCGGTATATGGTGATTGGCCCTGCGTGTAAGCTGATCGAAGTGATCTTTGACCTGCTGACGCCGCTGGTGATTGCCCAGATGATCGATAAGGGTATTGGCGCACACGATGTCAACGCCGTCGTCCACTACGGTATGCTGCTTGGCGCCATGGCTGTGATCGGCATCTCGTTTACGCTCGTCTGCCAAAAGATGGCGGCGCTCACCTCGCAGGGCATGGGCACCGATATCCGCGGTGCGCTCTACCAGCACATCAACAAGTTGAGCTATGCCGAACTCGACCGCTTTGGCACGCCGTCGCTTATCACCCGCATCACCAACGACGTCAACCAGGTGCAGCTCGCTGTGGCGCTGGGCGTACGCATGCTCATCCGCTGGCCCTTCTTGGCGGTGGGCTCTATGTGCGCGGCCCTTGCCATCGACCTTAAGCTCGGCATGATCTTTTTGATTTGCACGCCCGCCATTGGCCTGGTGTTTTGGTTTGTCATGGCGCGCTGCATTCCGTACTACAAGCAGCTGCAGACAAAGCTCGACCGCATCGCGCTCATTTGCCGCGAGGGGCTTTCGGGCGCCCGCGTGGTTCGCGCCTTTGTACGCGAAGATCACGAGCGCGAGCGCTTTGCCCAAGCCGCCGATGACCAGGCCAATACCGCCATCGCGGTGGGCAAGCTCTCGTCAATCCTTAATCCCGTCACGTTTTTGGTGATGAACCTGGGCGTGTGCGCCATCCTGTGGGTGGGCGGCATCCAGGTCAACGTGGGCGAGCTCACGCAGGGCCAGGTCATGGCGTTTGTGAACTACATGACGCAGACGCTCACCTCCATCGTGTACGTCGCCAACCTGGTCGTGGTCTTTACCAAGGCGAGCGCCAGCGCGTCGCGTATCAACGAGGTGCTCAATTGCGTGCCGAGCATCACCGACGAGGGCAACCAGCCGGTCGCGCTGCCCAAGCCGGGCAATGCCGCCCCAGTTCCCGCGCTGAGCTTTGACCATGCGAGCTTCTCCTTTGGCGCGGGCGCGGCAAATGCCGTCAACGATGTGACCCTGGAGCTTCCGCTGGGCAAGACGCTCGGCATTATCGGCGGTACGGGCAGCGGTAAGTCCACGCTCGTCTCGCTTATCCCGCGCCTGTACGATGCGAGCACCGGCAGCGTGAGTGTGATGGGCGCCGACGTGCGCACCTGGCCGCTCGACCAGCTGCGCCGTGTGGTCGCGACCGTTCCACAGCGTGCGTCGCTGGTGAGCGGCACCATCCGCAGCAACCTGACCTGGCGTGACGAGTCGGCGACCGACGATGAGCTCTGGGCGGCGCTCGATATGGCGCAGGCCAGCGAGTTCGTGCGTAACAAGCAGCAGGGCTTAGATGCTCCGGTCGAGGCGGGCGGTAAGAACTTCAGCGGTGGCCAACGCCAGCGCCTGACCATCGCGCGCGCCCTGGTGGGCTCGCCTCAGATATTGATTATGGACGATTCTGCCTCGGCGCTCGACTTTAAGACCGACGCGGCGCTTCGCCATGCCATCCGCGAGCGCAGCGTGCGCGGTGCCGCCGAGGGCGGGCTGCCGCTCACGACGGTGATCGTAAGCCAGCGCGTCTCGACCGTGCGCGACGCCGACATGATCTGCGTACTCGATCACGGCTCGGTTGCGGGCCTGGGCACGCATGACGAGCTGTACGCGACCTGCCAGCTCTACCGCGAGATCTGCCAGTCGCAGCTGCGCCGCGAGGAGCTCGAGGGTCAGCAGGGGAGCGCGACGCCCGCGTCTGTCCCGGCTGCCCCGGCATCCACTTGCGCAAAGGAGGGCTGCTAAATGAATCCGTACACTTCCTCCGGTTCGGTCGCCACGATGACGGCCAACGTGTCCGGTAACGATAACCTCAACGACCTGGGCGACGGTCCGCGCCAGCCCGGCGATTCCGAGCGCTACCCCGTAGGCGCGGTGACCCGCCGTCTGCTGGGCTACGTTCGTCCGCACCGCATTTCGTTTGCTGCATCGTTTGTGAGCGCCGCCATCTCGGTGGTCTTGCAACTCTATACGCCCATCCTCATCGGCGAGGGCATCGACCTCATCGTTGCCGTCGGGCAGGTGGACTTCGATGCGCTGCTGCCGCTCGTTACCAAGCTCGCGATTGTCGTGGTGGGCGCGGCGGCCTTCCAGTGGCTGCAGGGCTACTGCGTCAACCGTCTGTCCTACGAGACGGTGCGCGACATGCGCGTGGAGGCGAGCGACAAGCTCAGCCGCATGCCGCTCAGCTTTATCGACAGCCATGCTCACGGCGACCTCATGAGCCGCGTGGTCAACGATGTCGACCAGGTGGGTGACGGCCTGCTGCAGGGCTTCACGCAACTCTTTACCGGTGTTATTACCATCGTGGGCACGCTCGCGTTTATGCTTTCCATCAACCTGACCATGACGCTCGTGGTGGTGCTCGTCACGCCGCTTTCCATTTTTGCAGCCGGCGCCATCGCCAAGCTTTCCAACAAGAGCTTTACAGCACGGCAGCGCATCCAAGGGCAGCTCGGTGGTCATATCGAGGAGTACGTAGGCGAGCAAAAGCTTGTCGACGCCTTTGCCTACGATCCCAACGCCCAGCAGCGCTTCGATGCCCTCAATGCCGAGCTTTACACCGCGGGCGAGCGCGCACAGTTTATGGGTTCGCTCTCCAACCCCGGCACGCGCTTTATCAATAACATCATCTATGCCGTGGTCGCTGTGATCGGCTGCGTGGGCGTGATCACGGGCGTGCCCGCGGCGCTTACGGTGGGCGGCGTGCAGATCTTCCTGTCCTATGCCAACCAGTACACCAAGCCGTTCAACGAGATCAGCGGCGTGGTGGCGGAACTGCAAAACGCCGTTGCTTCCGCAAAGCGTGTGTTTGCAGTCATTGACGAACCGGCGGAGTCGGACGACAGCCACCTGCCGGAACTGCAAAACTGCAACGGCACCATGCAGCTTTCCCATGTGAAATTTTCCTATGTGCCAGACCGTCCGCTGATTACGGATTTCAATCTGGACGTACACTGCGGACAGCGAATCGCCATTGTAGGGCCTACCGGCTGCGGCAAGACTACACTGATCAATCTGCTGCTGCGGTTCTATGACGTAGACGGCGGCGAAATTTCCGTGGCAGGGCAGAACATTGCCGGTGTCACACGGGACAGCCTGCGTGCCTGCTACGGTATGGTGTTACAGGAAACGTGGCTGTTCACGGGAAGTATTGCGGAAAATATCGCCTACAGCCGACCAGACGCGACACGGGAAGAAATCGTGGCTGCGGCGAAAGCTGCCTATGCAGACGGCTTTATCCGCCGGCTGCCCAAGGGATATGACACGGTGCTGACAGAGGACGGCAGCGGCTTGTCACAGGGACAGAAGCAGCTGCTCTGCATTGCCCGCATCATGCTGACAGACCCGCCGTTCCTGATTCTGGACGAAGCCACCAGCAGCATTGACCTGCGGACGGAGCAGCGGATCCAGAAGGCATTTGAAAAGCTGATGGCAGGCAAGACCAGCTTTATCATTGCTCACCGTCTTTCCACGATCAAAAGTGCAGACTGGATCCTGGTGATGAATCAGGGAAATGTGCTGGAACAGGGAACGCACGATTCGCTGATGGCACAGAAGGGCTTCTACGCAAACCTGTATCAGAGCCAGTTCGCAGACAGCGAAACTACAGAATAGCAGCGTAAATTACACTATGGCAATACCGCACAAAGAGCGTCTGGCGACTTTGCACGCCATCTGCTTGCAAATTTCCCGTCATATTTCACAAAAA
>CALLST010000330.1:0-1931 GCA_938011875.1 uncultured Collinsella sp.
TGAGCATTCAACGAGCACGAACTGCGCATAGTCCTCCCCCATCGACGCCGCCAGGGCAACGCCGCTAGAACCCAAAAGGCCAAACGCAGCGCCGCCGCCAGCAATTTAAGCGGTGCCACCGGCCATGCCCATGCCGCCGGCGGCCAAGGCGCCGCCGCCAGCAGCAGCAAGACTCGCATTGACGAGCGCAGCCCCGTGAAGGCCGACAAACGAGCCTCCAAAGATACCGACAGCAATATCCGGAGCGAGTACCGCGGCCGCCCCTCCTGCGCCTACGGCCGCCGCCACGACAATGACGCCGCCCACCAAGAACTTTGGCAATGTACCTGAAAGCTGGCAGAAGCGTATCCCGAAACGTAGCTCGAGAGAACGAATGGCGTCCTATTAAACCGCGTGTAGACTCCATGTAAATTACTGTCATCTCCTATCTGGAAATAGGGGCGAAACTCAACCAGCTCCTGAGCGATCAGCAAGGCGCGCACCTTGCCGCCTCGCTGCCGCGAAATAGCCTCAAGGGCTCCGTACGCATCTTCCTCGCTCAAAAAATAGCCGTCTGCATCAATGCCTAGGCCATCCGCGACCGAATCCTGCCACGCGCGGGCCCAGCTCCTCTTTCGCCCTTTGCGCACTTCGTTCTTCTCGTTCCCGCAGTCGTAGTTGATGGCGGCAAGCTTCAGCGAGAAGGCAATCCTCGTCGTTTCTCTATCTAGGCTATAAAAGTGAAATCCATCGAAGATATCCTGGCGGCGCCTGGCGCGCTCAGTCCAAGCCTCGGACATTTCCTCCGCCATATAGCCCCAGTCGGCATGGAGGGCAAACGCAAGGCGTCCAACTCCAACGTAGTTTATTCGCAAGAAGAGCTTCTGGGCGAACACGACCTTGTTCCCCTCGCATTCGATACCCGCCCTGGCCGCCGCCGTCGCTAGATTCACCAAAACGAACGAAGTGCTCGAAACCGCGACCATGCGAGTGAGAACCCTGCTGTTATAGGGCATGAAATGCGAAGCCTTGAGCTTGCGCAAGCCGGAGACATCACTCACTTCGCAACGTTCCAGCTCGGCCTTGAGCCTTGAAAGCATGTAGAGACAACGAACGATAACCTCGTTGGCCACGACTGCTGGCACCTGGCTTAAAGCTTGATCGAAAAGACCGACTTCCGTCCGAAGGTCGAAGCGAATGGGCTTGCCGTCCTCGGTTTTGAACGCCGTTCCGTTAAACAGCTTTGAGATCCATTGCTGAATGCGAATATCCTCGCCCTTATAGGCAATCTGCATGTCTTGAAAAACAGGCAGGGAGGAGAGCTCCTTTAGCAGGGACAGCACGACGCCGGGAATGCCCGTCCCCTTACCGGGGTTTGAACTAGACCCCGCCATGTCGCTCACGAGCTGCATCGCCCAGAACGGCCGTATCGGTGCCATAGCCTTTGCACGTGAATTGCGAGAGGATCGAACACGCAAGGCCAACCAAGCTCGGGTGGTGCGAGAAATCCCGCAGATGATGTTGGAGCCCGCCGCCAAACTCGGCAGTCAGCTTGTCCGCGGCAAGAGAAAACTCTTTCTCTAGAAAGCGAATAGCGTCTTCTAGAGTTGCATCCGCCTTTGTCATACCCGCAGACTTGGCAATCGTAAGAACGAATTTGCCAACCTTCTCGTCGCCCCACTCTTTGGCACCCTCTAGGTTGAAGTCTTTCTGCCACAGGATATTCAACGCGCCCGTGAGGAGCCCGCTAACGGCTGCAAGTTCATAGTCGAACTTCGTAGCCTTTTCAGCCCGAGGGTCAAAATCAAAGAGGACCTCCTCCCCATCGGGAGCGTCCTTAAAACCAACCAGCACGGCGCTACCGTTCAGCGGCGCAGATGTAACTTTGGGCAGTTGGGGCATGGTGTAGACTATCTCGCCACCACTAAAAACAAGTTCGTCTGCCATACCGG
>CALLST010000331.1:0-7705 GCA_938011875.1 uncultured Collinsella sp.
GGGCTCGCGCAGCGTCAAGTCGACCGCCGTTCGTTAGAACGGCGGAAGAAAAAGTGCATGAATTGGGGATCGTCTATCACATCATTCGCGATGTCGAGAACGTGGCGCGCGCCAATGGCGTGCGTCGCGTTTCGAGCGTCACGCTGCTGCTGGGCGAGGTCTCGGGCGTCGTTCCCGACTTGCTACTCGACGCTTGGCGCTGGGCAGCAGATAAAAAGCCTATCGCGCAGGGCGCGGAGCTTATCGTGGAGCCTGTCGAGGCCGTGACGCATTGCGAGGCGTGCGGCTGCGACTACGCGACGGTCGAGCACGGCAAGACCTGTCCCCATTGCGGTAGCGGCGAGACATACCTGCTGCAGGGCCAAGAGGTCATGATCAAACAGATCGAGACCCCCGACGAGGACCCGGCAGACGCTGCTCCTGACGGCCTCTCCGACGTCCCCGACGCCGTCGACGCCGCCAACCCCCTCCACATCGCCTAGGATTCCCTATAAGTTGCGGTGAAATAGTTCCTAAATTCAGCCTTCTGGCTCTTAAACAAGAATTATTCCACCGCAACTATTTTGAGTGGTTTCATAGACCATAAGTCACGAAAATAGTCAAGCCATGTCTGTTTAAACAAAATAGCGGCAGTACAAGCGCATTCGCGCTTGCCTAAAATCGATATTAATGAACAGCCTGCTTGTATCTGTAAAATGCATGGCTTGATGAGCGACGCCTTGTCGTGTAATGAGTCAAAAAGCAGTAACGTAATCAACTTGTAACAAACCTAGACGTTTAAACAAATAATCCAACCTTTTGCGGATTTAGCTATAATTCCACAAACCAAACAGCTATACTCCTTTCATGTCGTGTAGGAAATGCGTAGACAAAAAGGAGGTTATGTGATGGTAAGTATTGTTCTTGCTAGCCACGGGGACTTGGCAGCTGGAATCAAGCAGACGGGCTCGATGGTCTTTGGCGATCAGCCGTCTGTTGCCGTGGTCTCGCTCGAGCCGAGCATGGGCCCCGACGACTTCCGTGCCAAGGTCGAGGAAGCAATCGCTTCCTTCGAAGACCAGGAGCAGGTGCTCTTCCTCGTTGATCTGTGGGGCGGCACGCCGTTCAACCAGATCAGCGGGCTCATCGAGGGCCACGATTCCTGGGCTATCGTCACCGGTGTCAACCTGCCTATGCTCATCGAGGCATATTCGCAGCGCTTTGACGCAAAGAACACTGCACATGCGATCGCAAAACATCTCGTGACTGAGGCTAAGGCTGGCGTGCGCGTCAAGCCCGAGTCTCTGGAGCCCGAGGAGAAGAAGCCGGCTGCGGCCGCCGCTGCTCCTGCAGGCGCCATCCCTCCGGGAACGGTCATCGGCGACGGGCACATCAAGATTGCCCACGTCCGTATCGACACCCGTCTGCTTCATGGTCAGGTGGCCACCACGTGGACCAAGCAGATCAACCCCAACCGCATCATCGTGGTTTCCGACGGCGTTGCTCACGACGAGCTCCGCAAGACCATGATCGAGCAGGCTGCCCCTCCGGGAGTCCATGCCAACGTCGTGCCCATCAAGAAGATGGCCGAGGTCGTCAAGGACACGCGCTTTGGCGACACCAAGGCGATGCTGCTCTTCGAGAACCCGCAGGATCTGCTCAAGGCCATCGAGGCCGGCGTCGACATCAAGGAAGTCAACATCGGTTCCATGGCTCACTCCAAGGGCAAGGTCGTCGTCACCAACGCCGTTGCTATGGGCGATGACGACGTTAAGACCCTCGAGGCCCTCAAGGCCAAGGGCGTCAAGTTCGAGGTCCGCAAGGTTCCTTCGGATGCTTCCGAGGATCTCGACGCCATGTTGAAGAAAGCTAAGGCCGAACTGGCCGCTCAAGCATAGTAAAGGAGGGTCCGATACATGTCTGCAATCACTATTCTGCTTGTTGCGATTGTCGCGTTGCTTGCCGGTATGGAAGGCATTCTGGATGAGTTCCAGTTCCATCAGCCGCTCGTGGCATGCACGCTTATCGGTCTCGTAACCGGTCACCTTCAGGAGGGCATCCTCCTGGGCGGTTCGCTCCAGATGATGGCCCTTGGCTGGGCTAACGTCGGCGCCGCCGTCGCGCCTGACGCCGCTCTGGCCTCGGTCGCTTCTTCGATCATCATGGTGCTCGCCCTCAACGGCGGCGCCACTGATTCGGCCAAGGCCGTTACCGCGGCCATCGCCGTCGCCGTCCCGCTGTCGGTCGCTGGTCTGTTCCTGACCATGATCTGCCGTACCCTGGCTACCGCTATGGTTCACGCCATGGACGCCTGCGCCGAGAAGGGCGACTTCGCCGGCATCGAGCGTTGGCAGTACGCCGGCATCCTCATGCAGGGTGTTCGTATCGCCATCCCGGCAGTACTTCTGTGCATCATCCCGGCCGAGGCCGTTACCAACGCGCTTAACGCTATGCCCGACTGGCTGTCCGGCGGCATGGCTGTCGGCGGCGGCATGGTCGCTTCCGTCGGTTACGCCATGGTCATCAACATGATGGCCACCAAGGAGACCTGGCCGTTCTTCATCCTCGGCTTTGTCCTTGCTGCCATCCCTCAGCTCACGCTGATCGCCCTTGGCCTCATCGGCATCTCCCTTGCCCTCATCTACCTTGGCCTTAAGGATCTGGCCAAGCAGGGTGGCGGCATGGGCGGTGGCTCCGGTGACCCGCTCGGCGACATTCTGAACGATTACGAGTAGGAGGGGAGTGATACATATGGCAGAGAACAAGATTCAGCTCACCAAGGCTGACCGCAAGAAGGTTTGCTTCCGTCATCAGTTCCTTCAGGGCTCGTGGAACTACGAGCGTATGCAGAACGGCGGCTGGTGCTTCGCAATGATCCCTGCGATCAAGAAGCTCTACACCAGCAAGGATGACCAGATTGCCGCTCTTAAGCGCCACCTGGAGTTCTATAACACCCACCCCTATGTTTCCGCCCCCGTCATTGGCGTTACCCTCGCCCTCGAGGAGGAGCGCGCCAACGGTGCTCCGATTGACGACGTCGCCATTCAGGGCGTCAAGGTCGGTATGATGGGCCCGCTCGCCGGCGTCGGCGACCCCGCCTTCTGGTTCACCCTTCGCCCGATTCTGGGTGCACTGGGCGCTTCCCTGGCCCTGTCCGGCAGCATCGCCGGTCCGCTGCTGTTCTTCTTCGCGTGGAACATCATCCGTTACGCCTTCCTGTGGTACACGCAGGAGTTTGGCTACAAGGTCGGCTCCTCCATCGCCAAGGACCTCTCCGGCGGTCTGATGGGCAAGGTCACCGAGGGTGCTTCCATCCTGGGTATGTTCATCATCGGCGCCCTGGTCGAGCGCTGGGTGTCCATCTCCTTCACCCCGGTCGTCTCCAAGGTCACGCAGTCTGCTGGCGCCTTTATCGACTGGGCTAGCCTGCCCTCCGGTTCCGAGGGTATCAAGGAAGCGCTGACGATGTATAACTCCATCGGTGCTAACGCCCTTGATCAGGTGAAGGTCACCACGCTTCAGGCCAACCTCGATCAGCTCATCCCCGGCCTTGCCGCCGTGTGCCTGACCCTGCTGGTCTGCAAGCTCCTCAAGAAGAAGGTCAGCCCGATCGTCATCATCCTGGCTCTCTTCGCCGTCGGCATCATCGGTCGCGTCTGCGGCTTCATGTAAGCACGCTTCGGCTTAAGACCGAGAGTTGCTAGGCAAGGGCTTTTGAGCCATTGAAACGGACCGCACCCGGTGGGTACACTGGATGCGGTCCGATTGTTTTATTTGGAGGGCGAGGCGCGTATGGCGCAATCTCAGAACAGCACGGTCGATCTGGCAACGCCGGCAACCTGCCTGATGGGGCTTACCAGTCACGGTAACGTGATGGTGGGCAATAAGGCGTTTGAGTACTATAACGAGCGTAATCCCGAGGATTATATCCAAATCCCGTGGGACGAGGTCGACTATATTGCCGCCGAGGTTTTGCGCGGCACCAAGAAGATTACGCGTTTTGCCATCTTCACCAAGGACAACGGTCACTTTACGTTTTCGACGCGCGACGACAAAGAGACGCTTCGCACGGTCCGCAAGTACGTCGACGAGGATAAGCTCGTGCGTTCGCCCGACTTTATCGATGTGACGGCCAAGGGCGCCAAGAGCATCCCCTCCGTTATCAAAAACCTTTTCCACAAAGGCAACTAGTCATTAAAGAGCGCCCCCTCAAAGTGGGGCGCAGTCTCCCATGTGGCTCGATCGGGAAAGTGCATCCCAGTTCGAGCGTCGATTCCGGGATGTAGTTTCCGGAACGGGGTCGTTTGGGAAACCGTGTCCCGTTTCGAGCCGAAATTCTGGGACACAGTTTCCAGCGAGGTCCCATTGGGAAAGTTTGACCCAGAATTTGCCTGGATAGTGGGACACACTTTCCGGAGGGCTGTTCCACCGCAACTTCGAAGAGTGGCTATACGCTGTATTACAACGGCGTAAATCTGCTACACTAGTACAACATGCCTCCGTAGCTCAGGGGATAGAGCACCGCTCTCCTAAAGCGGGTGTCGTGCGTTCGAATCGCACCGGGGGCACCAGAAGAAATTACAGGTCAGACGGTATAAATCGTCTGACCTGCTTCTGTATAGATAGGGCTAAATAGACGATAGAGGGGTGAAAAAGGGGTGAAAGAAAGTTCTATGATGAAAACAGCTCGCCTACATATTTCACTCCGATATTTCACCCAAATATCCGGTTTCCAACCCTTCCCACAGCCTACGGGCTTATAAGAAGCCCTTCGGCCATGGAAAGCGTTGAAAACCTAGGGTGACGTTGCTGTGAGATGGGCGAGTTTCCAACAGCCCCCGGCGTCTTCGGGTTTCGCCTGGGACCCTGCGACACCGTGGACCGTTGAAAACTCGCCCTTCCGCTTGGAAGAGGGCTTTTACCCCTTAAAATTGTCCGAAAGTGACAACGACGCAGGAGGTCCGGTATGCCTGCCAGCAAGAAAGAGGCAAAGGAGTTCGTCAAACGGTGGAAGAAGCGCTTCGGTGCCATCCCCGCAGGCTCCAACAACGAGCAGCAGGACACGCAAAAGTTCTGGGTCGACCTGCTCATCAACGTCCTGGGCATCCCGTCCAACACCATAGACAGCTTCGTTGACTTCGAGCGGAAGGTGAGAGGCCGTCGCATCGACGTGTTCGTCTCCGACCACAACTTCCTCTGCGAGCAGAAGTCGTGGGGCATCGACCTCGACAAGCCCGAACCCAGGAACGGCGGCATGGAGACGCCGCTCCAGCAGGCCATGTGGTACGCGCGGCACCTGCCGTACTCCGAGCGCCCCCGTTGGGTGATGACGTGCAACTTCGGGACCTTCCGTCTCTACGACCTCGACAACGAGAGACCCGAGGACACCGTGCAGGAGTTCTCCCTCGAAGAGCTCCCGGACAGTCTGTATCTTCTGTCCTTCCTGACCTCCAACGAGACGAGCCGCCTGCACAAGGAGCAGCAGCTCTCCATCGAGGCCGGGGCCTACGTCTCTAGGCTCTACGATGCCCTCGCCAAGCAGTACCACCACATCGAGGAGAAGGACGAGCGCGCGCAGGAGGAGCAGCGCTCCCTCAACGTGCTCATCACCCGTATCATTTTTCTGCTCTACGCCGAGGACGCCGACCTCCTGCAATCGCACCAGGCGTTCGGTAGGTACTGCGAGGGTGACCCTGCCAAGCTCCGCCGCAAGCTGGTGGACCTGTTCGAGGCGATCGACACGCCCCTGGACAAGCGGGACGAGTACATGGACGAGGACCTCGCGGCCTTCCCCTACGTGAACGGCGGTCTGTTCGCCGACTCTTCCATCATCGTCCCGCAGATGACCCCGGAGATTCTCGAGGCCATCACCGACGCGTCCCAGGACTTCGATTGGCGTGAGATCTCGGGCGTCATCTTTGGCGGCGTGTTCGAGGGGACGCTGAACCCCGAGACCCGCCATGCCGGGGGCATGCACTACACGAGCGTGGAGAACATCGAGCGCTGCCTCAAGCCGCTCTTCCTCGACGAGCTGTGGGACGAGCTGCACGAGGCCGAGGGCGAGAGGACGGCGACGAAACGCAAGCAGGCCCTGGCGAGGCTGCACGACAAGGTTGCCTCCATCACCATCGGTGACCCCGCGTGCGGCTCGGGCAACTTCCTTACCGAGGCGTACCGGCAGCTGCGCACCATCGAGAACCGAATCATCGAGGACGAGCTCAGCGAGGAGACCGGCAACGCGGGGCAGACGTCCCTCGTCATTGCGCAGGACAGCCCCGTCCGCGTATCTCTCGATCAACTGTACGGCATCGAGATTAACGACTTCGCCGTCTCGGTCGCCAAGACCGCCCTGTGGATCACCGAGGAGCAGATGCTCCGAAAGACGCAGGAGATATACGTCGGTTATGACTTCGACTTCCTGCCGCTCAGGAGCCTCAGCAACCTTCATGAGGGCAACGCCCTCAAGACCGATTGGTCCGAGGTGTTCCCCGATGACCTTACTTATCTTGTGGGCAACCCGCCGTTCCTGGGTGCTCGCAACCAATCCAAGGAGCAGAAGGCAGAGCTCCTTGAGGTCTTCGATGGAGCGAAGAACGCGGGCAACATCGACTACTGCGGGGCCTGGTACATGAAGGCCGCGAGGTTCACGCGGGGAAAGCGCACGCGCTGCGCCCTGGTCTCTACCAACTCGATATGTCAGGGCGAGCAGGTCGCCAACCTCTGGAAACCCCTGCATGACATGGGTATCCATATCGATTTCGCACACAACACCTTCCGCTGGGACAACGAGGCGGCGGACAAGGCACACGTGTTCTGCGTCATCGTCGGGTTCTCCCGCGAAGCGGGGAACAAGACGCTCTTCTATCATGCGACGCCCGATTCTGACGAAGACCGGATTGCCGTTCCTCGGCTCAACGCCTATCTGAAGAACGCGCCCGACGCTTTCATCTGGAACAGAAGCAAGCCTTTGTCGGACGTGCCCGCTATCGGTATCGGCTCTCAACCGATTGATGGCGGCAACTATCTGTTCACACCGGAGGAGAAGGCGGCGTTCCTTTCGAAAGAGCCCGCGGCTGAGAAGTACTTTCATAAATGGCTTGGATCGCAGGAGTTCATACGGGGTATTGAGAGATGGTGCCTGTGGTTGGGGGAGGCTTCGTGGGCCGATCTCAAGGGCCTTCCTTGTTGTAGGGAGAGAATCGAGAACGTTAGAAACTATCGCCTGAGTAGCTCGAGGAAGCAGACCTTGAAAGCAGCCGAGAGGCCGAACCATTTCGGTACCGAAATCATTCCTAATTCGACTGCCATCATTGTCCCCAAAGTCTCGTCAGAGCGTAGAAGGTATATCCCTATGGGGTTTGTCGGGTCTGAGACGTTGTGCAGTGACTTGGTGTTTCTAATACCCAATGCGACGCTCTATCACTTTGGCGTCCTTCAGTCACAGCTCCACAACGCATGGATGCGCACGGTCGCGGGGCGGCTCAAATCCGATTACCGCTATTCCGGCGGAATCGTCTACAACAACTTCGTCTGGCCCGAGCCCAGTGAAGAGCAAAGGAACGAGGTTGAACGCTGCGCCCAAGCCGTGCTCGACGCCCGGGATGCCCAAGAAGGTGCGACGCTCGCGGATATGTACGATCCCAAGAACGAGACGTTCTTCCCCGAGCTGATGACAGCGCACAAGGCGCTCGACGCCGCCGTCGAAGCCGCCTATGGCGTCGACTTC
>CALLST010000332.1:0-10540 GCA_938011875.1 uncultured Collinsella sp.
AACTGCTATGGCCACAATGATCAAAAGCAGGATTGTCAGTCGATGCTGCTTGCGTCGTTTACTTGATGAAACGAAGATTGATTTTCCCTGTTTTGGCGTTTCGAGATAGCGAGCCGAATGCGTCAAGGTTTGCTTTGGTCGAGGACCTCTTTGTTGATGAGTGGCGGATGCTTTCATCGGCTCATCACTAGCTGCGCTGTTTTTAGATAATGGTGCGTCTTTCAGATATACAGGGTCTCCCGAGGCGACGCCCATGTGCTTACGTCCCGTCTGGGCATCCTCGAGCGTTTGATATCGATTTCTCGTCACATATTCGGGCTCTGCATCATTAATGGGCTCTTGCGAGATGTGGGGGCGATGGAACCGTGGCGGCTGCGTGGAAATATCTTCCCCCTGCGTCGGCATAAACATATTGTTCTGATTTTGGTCGTCCATGATGCCCTTTAGCTCGTTACCAACAACGTGTACGCGCTCATTGTAAGCCCCTTGTTATTTGTAGCTGTGGACATACTCGTTATTTAAGCTCTGGTTCAAAGAACCTTAACCTTCCTAAAACCTTAGTGCTACACACTTAGATATGCTTATAGTACTGGACTCAAAAAACTTTATAGTCAATGTATATATAAGCACTGGGTGGGCATATATAAGAGCGTCAAAAGAAGTCCCAGTCACCTAGAAGATGGCTCGGCAGTCCTAAAAGGAGTGGTAAACATGGCAAGCATGGTTCCTTATCGTTCGGTTTTTGGCGTTCGTCCCTCTGCAAGCTCGCTGTTCGATCTGTTTGATGATATGAGTGACCTAGCGAACGGCTCGATTGCCTCTAAGGCGTTCCCCGTTGACGTTGAGGATAAGGGCGATGGCTATGAGGTCAAGGCTTATCTTACCGGCGTCGCCAAGGACGATATCGATGTCGAGCTTAACGAGGGCCGTCTCTCCATTAGCGTGAATGTCGAGGAAGACGAGGAGAACGAGGGCAAGAACTTCCTGCAGAAGGAGTTCAGCTCGTACAGCGCGACGCGTGGCGTGTATCTTAAGGACGCATCGAGCGAGGGCCTCTCGGCTAAGTACGCTGACGGCATCCTGACCGTTACGGTTCCCAAGATCGTCGAGAAGAAGAACGTTACGAAGATCTCCATCGATTAACTTCGTTGGTGTTCTGCGCTATTAAAAGATAACAAAAGGGGCTGGGAAGCGATTCCCGGCCCCTTTTGCTGTCTAGGACAGTCTATTGAATGGTTGCTGGCCGATACTGGCTTGCGGGGCGTATCGAGAGATTTCGCGATCCTTGGAGAAGGGTGGCGGAGCTGCCGACCTCGTCATCCAGGGTTGCGGCTAGAGCTTTGGCATAGCTTTTGACGGTAAGACTCGGGCGATTGTTATCTTGGCTGATATGCATGGCAATGAGCTGTTCGGTGCGATCGGTAACAAGCTCGCGTGCGGCTTCGGCGGCCTGATCGTTGGACAGATGCCCTTTTGTAGATAGGATGCGCTCCTGAAGAAAGCGGGGATATTCTCCCTCGCGCAGCATGGTCACATCGTGGTTGCTTTCGAGCGCGAGGACTCGACAATCTTTGAGGGTGTTCATGGCCTGGCTCGATAGCTCTCCGGTGTCGGTGGCAAAGCCGATGGAATCATCGAGGGCGTCGAATCGATAGCCGACTGGATTTATGACATCGTGTGATGTTGAGTAGGTTTGCACCTGGATGCCGGCAATGGATAGGGTGTCACCGGGATCGAATTCCTCGACAGGCAGATGCGAAAGATTTTCTTTGCTCGAAAGTGTGCCCATGCTGGCAAAGAGGGGGCCGTGCCAGTGCTTGCACCAGACATCGAGGCCCTTGATGTGATCGGTATGCTCATGAGTAATGAGAAGAGCCGAGACGTTGTCTGTCGAGAGCCCCAGTTCTGCCATGCGCTTTAATGTCTCGCGGCGAGACAGTCCGTCATCGACCATAATGAGCCCCTGCGGGCCCTCGATGAGTGCGCAGTTGCCTTTAGAGCCACTGCCGAGGATATGAAGGTGCAGACGAGACATAAGATTCCAAAGGATACAATGGGTGCGAACGAATAGAGGAGGAAGCAAATGCCAACGGTATCTCAGCATTATGGACACCATGCTGCATCGTGGGCTGATGATAAAGCTCTGGCAACGCGGCAGACGGCTGCCCCCGTGGTGCTCATGGTATCAGGTGGTGCGGACTCGACGGCTTTGTTCCTTATGGCGTGCACATCAAAGTTGGATATTCAGGATGGGCGTGGTGTAGCTCCCATCGCGCGCGAGCGACTGCACGTGCTGCATGTGAACCATCATCTGCGCGGTGAGGCATCCGATGGCGACGAGGCCTTTGTGCGCGGCCTATGCGCACAATATGGCTTGCCGCTGTGTGTTGAGCATGCCTATTTTGATGATGAATCGGGCAATATCGAGGCGGCTGCCCGCGAGGTGCGCTATGCCGCGGCGCGGAGGTATGTCCGCGAGCTCTGCGCCCAGACGGGGGCACCGCGAACGGCGGCTCGTATCTGCACCGCGCACACGTCTTCGGATCGCGCGGAAACGTTTTTGATGAACGCGATTAAGGGTTCGGGGCCCGCTGGTCTATCGAGCATTCCTCGCCGGAGGAATATCGTGGTGCGTCCCTTGCTCGACCTAACTCACGGCGAGCTCGTGGGCTATCTACAGGTACATGGTCAGCCGTGGCGTGAAGACGAGAGCAATGAGGATATCTCGTATCTGCGAAACTACGTGCGCCATCGAGTGATGCCGGTGGTGGCGCAGCGCAACGCGAGCGTCTGCAAGACGATTGGCGCCGCCTGTGAGATCTTGGGTGATGAAGATGCGTTTCTATCCCAGCTGTCGGCACAGGCGTTTCGAAGCTGCCTGCGCAAGGAAGCGGCGGGCGCACTGGTGCTCGATGCGCGCCGTCTTGCCGCCGCTGAGGTTGTGATTGCACGGCGTATCGTGCGGTTGGCGATTAAGCGCATCGATCCCGACGCGCGACCGGAGATGCGGCACGTGGAGCGCGTGCTCTCCTGTGTCGCTGCGGGCTCGGGTTCGGTAACGCTTCCTGCGGGAATTGATGCCCGTGTGGAGTTTGGCATGCTGGCGTTCAAGGTCCCGGCGGCGCGCGAGGGCTTAGTGGCCGACTGGATCTCCGTTCCCGGTCGTCTGCCGCTGGGGGCGGGGCGTATGCTGACAGCAGAGCCGATGGCTGTGGAGCCGGGGCGCGATATCGTGCACCGTGCCCGCGAGCTTGCTGCTGACGGAGAGGTTGCGGCCTTGGTGGATGCGGCGGCCCTGGGGTTCGCCGACCGCGATAGCGAGCGGATGCTAGCCGGCTCGCGCGGGGAGATTCCCGCCGAGGCGCGATTGGCGCGCCTGTGGGTGGATAGCCCTGTGCCGGGAGACGTGATGTGCCCGTTGGGGATGAGCGGTCGAAGCAAGAAAGTGTCAGACCTGTTGAACGAGGCGCGCATTCCTGTTTCAGACCGCTCTGGCGTACCCGTGGTAAGAACGGCTCCGGGAGGTGCCGTAGTATGGGTCGCGGGCGTTCGCGCGGACGAACGTTTTAAGTGCACGGCGGCGACGCGCGTGGCCTATCTGCTTCGCGTGGTTGACGCGGATTAGCTCCTCGCACTAGCTTTTCTGTGCGGCGTTGACGGTATTCCCGCGCTGATGGCGTACGGGCTGGAAAATATACCCCGTGCGCTGCTAAAATGTGAAGTTCGCGTCCATACGGCGGTGTGTGGGCGATAAGCACAAGAAAGGGTTGTCATGGCTTCTCAACATCCGGATATCGAGAAGGTTCTGTTCACGCAGGAGGATATCGACGGTATCGTCTCTCGCCTGGGCGAGGAGATTACTCGCGATTACGCGGGTAAGGATCTGGTGCTGATTGCGGTCCTGCGCGGCGCCGTGGTCTTTATGGGCGACCTGATGCGCAAGATCGAGCTGCCGACCAACATCGATTTCATGGCTGTTTCGAGCTATGGCGACGGTGTGAAGTCCTCGGGTATCGTGCGTATCATTAAGGACCTGGATATCGACATCCGTGGTCGCGACGTGCTGATCGTCGAGGACATTCTGGACTCGGGCCTGACGCTCAAGTATCTGATGAAGAACCTCGAGAGCCGCAAGCCCGCTTCTCTGGAGGTCGCCGCCTTCCTGTGGAAGGACGTTGAGGACCGTACCTCGGCCGTCACGCCCAAGTATGTTGGAACCCATTGCCCCGATGCCTTTGTGGTGGGCTACGGCCTCGACTATGCCGAGCGCTATCGTAACCTTCCGTATCTGGGCATTTTGAAACCGGAGGTTTATTCGTAAGATGCCCGACGACCGTAACGATAACAATTCCCAGACTCCCCGGGAGCCTAAGATCCCGGGGATGCCCGGAGGCAAGAAGCCCACGCGTACGGGCTGGCTGTATTTTATTTTGGCTTGCGCGCTTCTGGGCTACGCCTTCTTTAACATGGGCTCCGGCTTTGCCAATTCCAGCAATACCGTTAAGCTCGCGACGAGCGAGATGGTGAGCGCCATCAAGCAGGATCGCGTCGAAGATCTGACCTATACGGTTCAAGACGGAAGCGTGGCGGGTCATTACTGGAAGACAAAAAAGGACAAGGGCGATACGAGCGAGCTCAAGAGCTTCTCCTCGACCTATGTCGGCTCCGATTCGCTTGCCGAGCTTATGGCGGAGCACCCCGATACCAAGTACATCGTCAACACCAACGATCCCGATTTTTGGGGCGACTTGGCGATGAGCGTGCTACCGACGATTGCCCTGATCGCCATCATGTTCTACTTTATGCGCCAGATGATGGGCGCCAATAATAGGAACATGCAGTTTGGCAAGACCAACGCCAAGACCAACGAGGCCACACGCCCCAAGGTCAAGTTTGAAGACGTTGCCGGCGTGGACGAGGCAGTCGAGGAGCTCGAGGAGATCCGTGACTTTTTGAGCGATCCGGATCGCTATCGCAAGCTGGGCGCCAAGATCCCGGTGGCGTGTTGCTGGTTGGCCCTCCGGGCACCGGTAAAACGCTGCTGGCCAAGGCCGTTGCCGGCGAGGCGGGCGTGCCGTTCTTTAGCATCTCGGGTTCCGACTTTGTCGAGATGTTCGTAGGTGTCGGCGCCAGCCGTGTGCGTGACCTCTTTAAGGAGGCCAAGTCCCAGGCCCCGTCGATCATCTTCATCGATGAGATCGATGCCGTGGGACGTCAGCGCGGAGCTGGCTTGGGCGGCGGTCACGACGAGCGCGAGCAGACGCTCAACCAGCTGCTGGTCGAGATGGACGGCTTTGAGGAAAGCGAGTCGGTCATCCTGATCGCTGCGACCAACCGTCCTGACATCCTGGATCCGGCATTGCTGCGTCCCGGCCGTTTTGACCGTCAGGTTACGGTCGACCGTCCGGATGTGAAGGGCCGCGAGCAGATCTTGCGCGTGCATGCCGAGAACAAGCCGATGGACGAGGACGTTAAGTTTGAGAAGCTCGCCCAGATGACCGTTGGCTTTACTGGTGCCGATTTGGCGAACCTGCTCAACGAGTCTGCGCTGCTGGCCGCTCGCCGTCATCGTTCTGTGATCTCGATGGACGAGGTCGAGGAGTCGATGGAGCGCGTGATTGCCGGACCGCAACGCAAGGGTCGCGTGATGACCGAGGCCGAGCGCACCACGATTGCCTACCACGAGAGCGGTCATGCCCTGGTGGGCCACATCCTGGAGCACTCCGATCCGGTCCACAAGATCTCGATCGTCAGCCGCGGCCAAGCGCTGGGCTACACGCTGCAGCTTCCGCAGGAGGACCACTTCCTCAAGACCAAGAACGAGATGCTCGACGAGCTCGCCGTGTTCTTGGGCGGTCGCGTTGCCGAGGAGCTCATGTGCGACGACATCACATCGGGCGCGAGCAACGATCTGGAGCGCGCAACCAAGATGGCGCGCGAGATGGTCACGCGCCTGGGCATGAGCGAGGAGCTGGGCACGCAAGTGTTTGGCGAGGCGCAACATCAGGTGTTCCTTGGTCGCGATTACGCCGATCACCAGGATTACTCCGAGGAGACGGCGCGCCGCATCGATATCGAGGTTCAGCGCATTATGCGTGAGGCCCATCGTCGTGCGGTCGAGATTCTGGACGCCCGTCGCGATCAGCTTGATCTGATGGCGAAGGTGCTGCTTGAGCGCGAGACCGTCGAAGGCGACGCCGTGAACGCCCTGCTCGACAACGAGTGGAATGCCTACCTTGAGCGCGAGGGCGATATCCTGGCGGCCAAGGAGGAGCGCAATGCCAAGGCGGCCGGCATGCCGACCAAGAAGCGCGTGCCTCGAATGAGCGAGGAGGAGCTGGCGGCTGATGCCGCGGCCTTTGCGCAGGCGGCCATGCAGGAGGATGCCGAAGCCGCATCCGAGACTGCCGATGATGCCGGTACCGACACCGACGCCGACAAATAGCCTTTGTGGCGAAAGCCTCTGCGGGGAAACCTGCGGAGGCTTTTTCTTTTGAGCGATATGGGGCCGTCTGTTGATTGGGGACAGACTTAAATGAGCGTTTTCACGCATTTAAGTCTGTCCCCAATCAACATTGCTGCGGCACTTTGCTCGGCTAAAGCGTACAATAGCGCCTATGCGAAAGGGGAACAGATGATCAACGAAACTATGTATGCTCGCGGTGCGGAAAGCTCCATCATCCGTGAGATTTTTAGCTATGGCCTTGAGCGCAAGGCGCAGATCGGTGCGGAAAACGTATTTGATTTTTCGCTGGGCAATCCGAGCGTTCCGGCACCCGCTGCTGTGGCGGAGTCCATTAAGAAGGCCCTGGAGCTGCCGAGTGACCAGTTACACGGCTACACCCCCGCTCCGGGCCTGCCGCAATGTCGAGCAGCCGTCGCCGAATCGCTCAACCGCCGCTTTGGAACGAACTATGAGGGTAAGGACGTCTTTATGACGGTGGGTGCCGCGGCTTCGCTCACCTGCACGCTCAACGCCGTTACGAACCCGGGCGACGAGGTTATTGTTATCGCCCCGTACTTTCCGGAGTATCGCGTTTGGATTGAGAAGGCCGGCTGTACGTGTGTTGAGGCGCTCGCCGATGAAGATACGTTCCAGCTGAGCGTGGACAACGTGCTCAAGGCGATTACCGATAAGACGACTGCCGTCATCATCGACTCGCCCAACAATCCGACTGGTGCCGTATATACACGCAACACGCTGACGCGACTGGCCAATGTTCTGCGCGAGGCCAACGCTCAGCGCGATCCCGAGAATCCGATTATGCTCATCTCGGATGAGCCGTACCGCGAGATCGTGTACGGTGCCGAGGTGCCTTGGGTGCCCTCGATCTACGAGCACACCATCGTGTGCTACTCGTATTCCAAGTCGCTGTCGCTGCCGGGTGAGCGCGTGGGGTGGATCTTGGTTCCCAACACCAATCCGCAGGCTGCCCGTCTGGTGCCGGCTGTTGCGGGCGCTGCCCGTACGCTGGGTTTTGTATGCGCACCGGCACTCTTCCAGCGCGTAATCATCGATTGCATCGATGAGCCGAGTGATGTCGGGGCCTATGCCCGCAACCGCACGGCGCTCACCGATGCCTTGACGGACTACGGCTATACCTATGTTGAGCCGGACGGTGCTTTCTACCTGTGGGTGAAGGCACTCGAGCCCGATGCGAATGCGTTTTGCGAGCGCGCAAAGAAGTATGAGTTGCTTGCGGTTCCCTCGGACAGCTTTGGTATGCCGGGTTGGTTCCGCCTGGGCTATTGCGTGAGTTACGAAACGATCATCAATTCGCTACCCGCTTGGAAACAGTTGGCGGACGAGTATCGTTAAAAGTAAAGCGCTCTGCCTACAATGTTTTACGTGAAACGGGGTTTGGTGTTAAGCCGGACCCCGTTGTCATGGACGTTGTGTCTTTGGGATGGAGTGGTTTTACGACTATCGAAGGCTATGCGTACAATGAATATAAGCGACGGCCGTGCCAGATAAGGAGACCTGATGCCCTACCTGCTTTCTTGTGACATTCATACCCATACGATGTTCTCTGCGCATGCATATTCGACCATTGAGGAGAATGTGTACTGGGCGGCAGAGCGTGGTCTGCAGGTGCTCGGATCTGCCGACCATTTGAGCTCTATGGTTACGGCTTGCCCCAATGACCTGCGCAGTTACCAGTTCTTTATCAACCAGGATATCTGGCCGCGCATTTGGAGCGGCGTGCTGGTGCTGCGTGGTGCCGAGGCCGATATCGTTTCGCTGGACGGAAGCCTGTTTGGCGAGGACACTCCTGTCACGCTCGATATTGCCGGCGATTCGTACAGCCGTCAGCATTCGCTGTTCGATTTGGTTACGCGTAATTTGGATTATTTGGTTGCAAGCGTGCATAATCCGCAGATTGCTGAGGGCGCGACGCTGGCCCAGACGACCGAGATGTATATCAATGCCCTGGAGCACCCCAAGGTGTTCATGCTGGGCCACACGGGGCGTTCGGGTGTGCCGTTCGATATCGACGAGGTGCTGTTGGCAGCTAAGGCCAAGCACAAGATTATCGAGATCAACAACCATAGTCTTGAACACGGTGTCGACACTGAGCATTGGGCCGTATGCCGCAAGATCGCCGAGCGCTGCGCCGAGCTGGGCGTGGGCATTGGCGTGTCAACCGATGCCCACATTGGCATGGCCATTGGCAAGCTCGATCACGCGCGCAAGATGCTCGACGAGATTCACTTCCCGCTGGATTTGATCGTGACGCGCGACCGCGAGACGCTGCTGCGCGAGATGGCGGCAGCCGGCGTGTGCGATCTGCGCAATGGGATGTAGCGGAGTTTATAAACCAAGCGAAGGGGGCGGCCCAGGCGGGTCGCCCCCTTTCTTGTCCCAAAAATCTACTGAGGTTGGTTAGCGGCGTTCGAGGACCGCTACGGTTTCGGTGTGGTCGGTATGAGGGAACATGTCGACGGGCGTGATCTTGAGCAGGCGATAGCCTCCGTCGAGGAGCTGATGCAGGTCGCGCTCTTGAGTCACGGGGTTGCAGCTGATATAGGTGATGCGGCGCGGCTTAAGCGCGCAGGCAGCTTCGAGGAACTCGGGCGTGGATCCGGCGCGCGGCGGATCGATGGAAAGGACATCGACCCGCTCGTTGTTATCGGCGGCATCCAGGATGTAATCGGTGGCGTCGTCGGCCATAAACCAAGCGCTGCGGGTGAGGCCGTTGAGCTCGGCATTGCGACGTGCGTCGGCAATGCCCGCCGGGTTGCGCTCCACGCCGAGCAGCATAATGCCGATAGCCTTGTTCTGGGCATCTTTAGCTGCGCAAAGACCGATGGTACCGCTGCCACAGTAGGCATCCATGAGCACATCGCCCTGGTGCAAATCCATGCCGTCGATAGCGAGCTGATAGAGCAGCTCGGTCTGTTGCGGGTTGGTCTGATAAAACGCGGTGGGGGAGATGTCGAATTCGCAGCCGAGCAGCTGGTCGCGCATGCATTCGGCGCCATACACGATGCGGGTTTCCTCGCCGAGGATGGCGTTGCCGGGGCGTCCGTTGATGTTTTGGGCGACGGTGACGATGCGCGGATCGAGTGCGGCGACAGCCTCAAAGAACTCCTGCGCATGCGGCAAGTCGCGCTGAGCGGTCACGAGCGTGACCATGACCTGGTCGGTATGCCAACCGCAGCGGACGACGGCATAGCGAAGCAAACCAAGATGCTTGTCCTCATTAAAGGCGGGAATATGCAGCCGCTCAGCTTCGCGTGCGATGCCGTTGAGAATCTGACGGGCGCCCGGTGCCTCGACGGGGCATTCGGGTACGGCAACGATCTTGTGCGTGCCGCGCTCAAAGAAACCGCAACGGACAGCGCCCTCCTTACCGGGAGCAAAGGGAGTGGCGGCCTTATGGCGAAACCCGCGCGGCGCAGGATATTTGCCCGGGTCGCCCAGGGTGACGCCCATACCGCGAATGGGGTCGACGCTAATACCCTCGCGCTCGCAAAGAGCAGCAAAAAGCTCCTCCATGGCGGCCTGCTTGGCTGCCAACTGCTTCTTATAAGGACGATTGAGCGCCGTACACCCACCGCAAGCTTTCATGATGGAACAGGGGGACTTGGGGTCCACAGCCTTACGCGCAGACGGAACCGGATTCTTATACGGGCGCTTGGAGCGATTCTGAGATGCCTTATCCTCGTTCCGACGAGAGCCGGGACGCTTGGCCTTAGCCGACTTACCCTTCGCGTCCTGAGACGACTTGGATTTCTTAGAAGATTTTTTCTCCCCCGACCCCTCAGCTGCCTCGATCAAAGCACGACGAGCCTTACGCTCCGCACGAGATTCTGCCATGAATTAACCCCACTAATTTACAAATTGAAATCTGAAAGCATTGTACCGTGCCAAGCTAGCGGACGATATACAAGCGCCTATTTCATGTCAGTGATAAGTCCAACGATGTTTGCCCGGCGTGGGCGGGGAGCGGCGCGTAATTAAGTTTATCGCGAGTTCCGCACGCAAAGGAAAGCACTTAATGTGCTTTCCGTCTTGCGCAGGACTGTAGAGCAGGAA